>NZ_JBFTNR010000088.1:0-11221 GCF_056665995.1 Stenotrophomonas sp. 05L44_2 | reverse complement strand
CTTCCTTGCTGATCTTTCCGTCCTTGTTCTTGTCCATCGCAGCGAACGCGGCATCGATCGAGTCAGCCTGCTTGCTGAAGCGTGCCTGCTGATACGTAGCAAACTCGCCCTTGTCGACGCGACCGTCCTTGTTGCTGTCCATCGCGGTGAAGGTGGAATCGATATAGGCCTGTTTCGGGTCGGCTGGCGCCGCCTGTGCAAGCAGCGGGGCGGCGCACAGCGCGATCAACAGGGCGGTCTTGTTCATATGCATTGCATGTAGTCCTTGAGCGAGGGAGTCAGCGGCAGGGGTAGGTGTAGCCATCGCGGTCGCGATAGCTGTCGGTGCGGCGGTCATAGTTGCCGTAGCGGTTCATGCAGTAATCGGCGCGCTCGCGTGTTTCCCGCTCGCRCTTCGCCGCTGCCGCAATCACGCCCGCCACCACGGCCGCGCCCACGACGCCCACCACCACGCCCGTGGTCTTGGCGTCGTGCCGGCGCTCGCGTTCCCGGTCACGCTCCCGCTCGCGGCGCTGCCAGTCATCGCGCTCGCGGTCACGATAGTCCTGGTTCCACTGCGGGTTGTGGCGGTCGCCACGCTGCGCATGGGCATCGCCCGAGTAGGGCAGCAGCACCAGCAGCTGCGCGGTTGCTGCCAGTAGCAGCGCATTTCTTCCTGTTTTCAGAAACATCGTCCAGCTCCTGTGCGGACATCGTCGGTAGCTGCAGTACACACCGCAGACATTGCGCGAACCTGCCGTCACCGCAGTCAATTGCGGTGATTACCGGACCAGCGCTTCCACCGGATCCAGCTGCGCCGCGCGCCGTGCAGGTAAGAAGCCGAAGCCGATCCCGATCAGGCTGGAACACGCGAACGCCGCGATGATTGAATTCGCTGAAAACACCAGGCTGAAGCCCACGTCGGCCAGTGCCAGCACTGCGCCCAGCAGCAACGCCACACCAATGCCCAGCACACCACCAAGCAGGCACACCAGCACCGACTCGATCAGGAACTGCTGCAGGATGTCGCTGCGCCGCGCGCCCACGGCCATGCGTACGCCGATCTCACGGGTGCGCTCGGTCACTGATACCAGCATGATGTTCATCACTCCTATACCGCCGACCACCAGCGCGATGGCGGCAATGGAGCTGATCATCATGGTGAGGATGCCGGTGGTCTGTTCAATCGAGTGGCGGATCTGCGCGTTGTTGCTCATGAAGAAGTCGGTACTGCCGTGGCGGCGGGTCAGCAATCGTGCAATGGCCTGCTCGGCCGCTTCCATGCTGATCGCATCGGATACGCGCACGGTGATGCTGGATACATGGCTCTGGCCCAACACCCGCGCCATGGCGGTGGTGTAGGGCATCCATACCCGTAGCAGCGAGGCGTCGCCGGCGGCGCCGGCATCTTTCTTCACTACACCCACCACGCGCACCGGCACGGTGCCCAGCAGCAGGGTCTGCCCGATGGGGTTCTCGGCTGCGGCGAAGAAGCGCGCGCGGGTGTTGGCGTCGATGATCGCCACCTGCTGGTAGCCAGCCACACCCTGCGCGCCGAAGAAGGTGCCTTCGCCCAGCTTCAATCCATGCACGCGGAAGTACTGTTCGCTGACGCCCTGCACCTGCACGCTGGCGGAGCGGTTGCCGCGCATCGCAGTACCCGTGGTGGCTACGCCAGGGGTGGCACTGTCCACGAACGGTTGCCCGGCCAGGGCCACGCTGTCACCCGGGGTAAGGGTCTCCACCCGCGCCGCGTGCAGGTCGCCAAAGCCGGAGCCTGGATAGATCTCGATGGTGCTGGTACCCAGCGAAGAGATGTTGGACAGGATGGCCTGACGCGCGCCCGTACCCAGCGCRACCACCGACACCACCGAGGCGATGCCGATGATGATGCCGAGCATGGTCAGGAAGGTACGCATGCGGTGTGCGTTCATGGCGCGCAGGGCCATTCGGAAGGCCTCGGAGAAGCGATCACGCACGGCCTGCCAGCCGATGCCATCGTTGCGTTGCGGCATCGCGGTCGGCGCCACGCCCGCTGCCGAGCCAGCACCGGTGGCACGATCATCGACAATCCGACCATCGCGGATCTCGATGATGCGCTGGGCGTGTTCGGCCACCGCCATGTCATGGGTCACCAGCACCACGGTGTGGCCTTCGGCATGCAGCTCGCCGAGGATCTTCATCACTTCCTTGCCCGACTGTGTATCCAGGGCGCCGGTCGGTTCGTCGGCGAAAATCACCGCACCGCCATTCATCAGTGCGCGGGCAATCGACACGCGTTGCTGCTGGCCCCCCGACAGCTCGCCGGGCAGATGTTGCATGCGTTCACTCAGGCCCAGCCGCGCCAGCAGTTCGGCGGCCCGCGCCTGGCGCGCGGGGGAGGGCATGCCGGCATAGATCGCCGGCACTTCCACGTTGCCCAGCGCGGTCAGGTCGGCCAGCAGGTGGTAACGCTGGAAGATGAAGCCGAAGTGTTCGCGGCGTAGTTCGGCCAGTTCATCGGGCGACATCTGCGCGGTCTGGCGCCCTGCAATCTGGTATTCGCCGGCAGAGGGGCGATCGAGGCAGCCGAGGATGTTCATCAGCGTCGACTTGCCCGAGCCGGACTGGCCGACAATGGCCACCAGTTCACCGGCATGGATGTCCAGGTCCACACCGTCCAGTACCACCAGCGTCTGCTCGCCGGCGGCGAATTCACGGCGCAGCCCACGTACGCTCAGCAGAGGCTCGCTCATGGGGGCGCTCATCGGGGCTGCGCGGGTGCGGGCCGAGCACGATGCGTACCTGGGCGGTCATGTAGCTGCGCAGGCGCCCATCACGGTTGTCCACGTCGAACTGGCCGTTGTAGTACATGGCGGTACGGCTGCCGGCGGACAACGCCGGTGACGTGAGGCTGGATGCATCTTCGTTGGTGATCGATTCGGGCGCGGGCGCGATGTCGCGCAGCGTGCTGCTGTAGCGGCGGCCCGCATCGCCAAGGATGGTGAAGAAGGCTTCCTGGCCGACCGTGGTGTGCACAACGTCGGCCTCGGAGATTTCGGCATAGACGGTCATCACGTCCTGGTTGCCCAGCATGACGATGGTGGGTGCGCTCTGTACCGCGTTCACCGTCTGCCCCTGGCGGGCGACCACCGCCAGCACCGTGCCATCGGTAGGCGCGGTGATGCGGGTGTATTCCAGATTGGTCTGCGCGATGTCCACCTCGGTCTGCCGCTGCACGATCTCCCCATCCAGCGCTTTGATCTGTTCGCGGGTTGCCTCCACCTTGGCGTTGGCCGCGTCGAAGTCGGCGCGGGCAACCAGCTGCGATGCGACCAGCCGTTGCTGCCGCCGCAGGGTCAGTTCGAGCTGGCGCAGATCGGTGGCCAGTGCATCGCGGTTGGCGCGTGCGGTGCGCTGTGCTGCCTGCGCACTCAGCAGTGCATTGCGCTGGGTACGGGAGTCGATGTCGGCAATCGGGTCACCTGCCTTCACCTTGTCGCCCAGCTTCACGTACAGGGTTTCGATGCGTCCGGAAACCTGCGCGCCCACGCTTACCAGTCGCGATGGCTTGAGGGTGCCGGTGGCTTCCACCACCTGTTCGATGTTTCCGCGCACCACGGGCGCGAGCTGCAGCGGTGGCGGCGGTGCCGGTCGGAGCCAGAACCAGACGGCAATGGCAGTGCACAGTACGGCACCGGCGGTCATCAGCAGTCGGCGGTGTTTACGCGGTGCTGTGCTCATTCGCACAGCATCCAGAAGGAGCAGGTCATCGGTGGTCCTCGCGGCAGGAGAGATGCACGCTCCGGGTGCCGGGCGTGGATGGCCGTCGAGTCTCAAGGTGATGGATTGCGTGAACCTTGCGGCGCTGTCGTGGTTGTCAGGTCACTTCCATGGCGATGACCAGCGCCACGGCGACGAACTGCAAGGCACTGCCCAGCACCAGCAATGCGCTGCGCAGACGGTCGGATGTCATGCGCAGGCTGCAGAGCTGGCACAGCGTGCCGATCACCAGCCCTGCGGCAGCGAGTGTGCTGGTCGGCTGCGCGTGCACGCGATGTATCACCAGCGGGACCCACGCGCTTGCCAGCATCATCCACGCTGCATGCGTGTCCATGTTGCGYAGAGCAGCAGGGAGGGTTCGCGCTGTAGTTGATCGCCATGCGGACAGCGCGTGCAGCACGGCATGTGCGACGACGAAGAGCAGCACTGCGCTGGTCAGTGCTGCGTGTGCATGGCGGTGCGTTGAAACCACCAGTGCACTGCCGGGCAGCAACAGGAACAGCGCGGCAAAAAGGCGCATCAGCACGTTCGGACGCTTCGCAGTAGGTATCGCGCGCAGCCACTGTGGCCAATGCGGCAGTCCGCGCGCGCGATCGGCATGCGAGCGTCTATTCCACGCAGCCGCGGTCAAACCGGATGTGGCTGGTGTCGTGCGGGATCGGCTAGAGGAGGAGGGTGGAGGAACTCCTTCGGTCACGTGCAGGCTTCCTGTCAGGATGGAACGCGATGGCAGCGCAGATGCCATCGATTCGATGCTGCGCAGCGAACATTGCCGCAACCTTGCGTGTCATCGCTGTCTGCAGCGCACGGACAGGCGGCAGTCACCGATGTGCGGACGTCCTCACTGCTCTACCGATGGCGCAGAGACAACGCCCGGGTGCTGTGGGAATTCGACGCGGATCAGCGCGCCGCCACCAGGGGCATCCAGAATCGTGACATGGCCACCGTGACGGTCGATCACCTGCCGCACCAGGTTCAGTCCCAGGCCCGCACCGGTCTGGCGTGGGCGCAGTCGCTGGAACGGCTCGAACACACGTTCGCGCTGGTCCACCGGAATGCCGGGGCCATCGTCTTCCACTTCCAGGCAGCTGCCCTGCACCCGCACGATGATCTGGCGGCCACCGTGCTCGGCGGCATTCAACACCAGGTTGGAGATCACCCGTTCGACCGCGCCAGCCTCACCCAGCACCGGGAAGTGTGGTTCCACCGCCACCGCCACCGTCTTGTCCGACTGGATCAGCAGGGGCGCAAGATCGGCGGCCACCCGTTTGGCCACCCGGGCCAGGTTGAGGGTTTCCTTTGGACCGTCCTCTTCCATGCGGTGCAGGTCCAGCAGCTGCTCGGCCAGGGTCGCCAGACGCGCGACTTCAACGGCAAAGCTGCGCGAAGTCGAATCATCAGCGGCATCGATCTTTACCCGCAGGATCGCGATCGGCGTGCGCAACTCATGCGCCGCTGCGGCGATGAAACGGCGTTGCCGCTCGTGTCCTTCATCCAACCGACCCAATGCATCGTTGACGGCGGTCACCAGCGGCGCGATCTCCACCGGCACCGCGGTCTCGGTCAGGCGGATGCCACGACGGCTGGCCGAGATGTTGCGGGCTTCCTGCGCGATGCGCTCGACACCGGCCAGTGCCCGCCGCACGATGATCGGCGTCAGGATGATGGTGGCCAGCGCCAGCAGCAGGAAGATCGGCAGGGTGATGATGTGCGCGGCCAACGCCATCTGCATGGTCAGTGAATCGGTTTCGCCATGGGCCATGATGGTCAGCTTGCCGGCCGGTCCGCCGTGCTGGCGTACCACCACGGCCAGGCCATCGCTGCGATCACGCCCGCGCAGGTCGCCATAGGGGATGCCATCGAGGGCGCCGACCAGCGAGGCATAGGCCGGTGGCACATGACCGAAGGTGACGTGGTGCCCATGCTCGTCCTCGGCGATGAACCAGGCACCGGGGACGATCTTCAGCAGTTCGGCCAGCTCCGGCGTGTGCTGCACGTACAGTTCGCCGTTGCGGTCGCGGTGCACCGCCTCGGCCGCCACCGGTGCGAAGGTCTGGATGGTGTAGTAGCCACCGCTGTCGGCACGAACCAGCACCATCAGCAGGGCGAAGAAGGCCACCAGCAGGGCCAGCAACTGGTAGATCAGCGTCTTGACGATCAGCGGTCGCTTCAACGACGGGCGACGCGCCATCACTTGCTTTCCCGCATCAGATAGCCAACCCCGCGAATGGCGTGGATCTCCACGCCCGCATCGGCGTCAGCGAGTTTTCGGCGCAGGCGCGAGACGTGCGAATCCAGGGTGTTGGAATGGATGCCGTCGTCGAAGCCATACACCGCCATCTCGATGGATTCGCGCAGCACGGTGCGGCCCAGGCGCCGTGCGAGGGCGGCCAGCACCCGGATCTCGCGCCGCGGCAGCTCCAGCCGCTGGCCGTCCACACTGGCCTCGCCCGAGGCGGGGTCGAACACCAATCGGCCGATGCTGATGGACTCCACTTGCAATCCGCTTGGACGACGGCCAGCAGCACGGATCCGCGCGAACAGCTCCTCCAGCGCGAAGGGTTTGGCCAGGTAGTCATCGGCGCCTTCATCCAGGCCGGCAATCCGGTCCGGCAACTGGCCCAGCGCGCTCAGCACGATGATCGGCACCCCGGGGTTGCGCTCGCGCAGCACCGAAATCAACGCCAGGCCATCGCCATCAGGCAGGGTGCGGTCCAACAGCACCAGATCGTGCAGGCCGCACAGGGCCGCCTCCCGCGCCAGTGCCAGGGTATTGGCCACGTCCACTACATAGCGCTCGCGCTGCAGGGCGGACTTGAGGGTGGCGGCCAGTTCGGCTTCGTCTTCGATCAGCAGGATGTGCATCAGCAGGGCTTGGGCAGGGAGAGGCCGCAGAAGGGCGGTTCGGCACGCGCCGGCACCGTATTACAGGAACATTGCGTGAACATGGCGTGCCTCCGCATCTGCCGGAAGACCATGGCGGCAGGTGGTGAAGCCGAAGGTCCGGCGCAAGGTTCACGCAATCCAGGCGCTCCAGCCTTGGCGCCCATTCGCAGTTCCCATCCCTGGAGTCACCATGAAGTYGTTCGTTCCGCTGCTGTTCCTCGCCACGATGACCGGCTGCACCACCGCCAAGATGACCGTCACCCCGGATGGCCGCCGTGGCGTTTCCATCGACTGCAGCGGCTCCAGTTCCTGGAGCGGTTGCTACGAGAAGGCCGGGCAGATGTGCCCCGGTGGCTACGTGGTCTTCAGCAAGGATGGCGATGAGGGCAACGCCATCGCGGTCGGCAACAAGAACGGCTTCACCTCCACCCAGATGGTCACCCGCTCGATGCTGGTGTCCTGCTCCGGTTGACGATCACGTCGCTCATCTTTCGTGCTCCCTGCGCCGACTGAACGATCAGGGCCGGACACATCGCGGCGCTGATCATCTGGCAGGGATGGATGGACATCCCGCACGCATGGGTGCACGACGCGTCATTTTCCTGCAGATGCCCGATATCAGGCGCTTTCAGCGGCGCGGCCATTCGCGGGCAGCGCTGCTCTTTCCTTTTGCTTCATGCCCCTGTAACACGATCATCGCTACCACGGTGGTCCCAGCGATTCCGCTGGGATCTTCTGGAGACGCTGGAATGGAGTTCAGAACGTCTGTATTGCTCGTGGCCCTGATGGCCGCTCCCGCAGTAGCCCATGCTGAAGTCTGCTTTTCGCGGGACGGTTTCGTCATGACATGTCCCAGCTTGTTGCCGCACCCGGTGAAGGCACGATTCGAGGTTGGAACGTTGCCACGCGTGGCCGGCTCGCCTTCGGAAATCTACATCACCGGTGGCGGGAGGGTGGATGGCACCAGCAATTTCTATGTGTTTGCCAACGGCAAGATGCTGTGCGAGACGAGCGGCAATCTCGATGGTAGCAACACCACGCCCGTACGGCATTGCAATGGCACGATCACAACACCCGGAACCTACGTGATCTCGGCATCACGCAGCAATAGCGGCAATTTCCTGGCCCCGGACGATGTGGTGATCAACGTCCAGTAAAACATCTGCCATCAAGGGCCCCGGGCCGTAGTTGCCGGGGCCTGGTCCTGCACCCCGATCCGCATGTCACTGCACTGGCGCTGCGCCGGGTCGGTATACGGTGTGCTGGCCAATGCCACCAGCGTCCCCGTCGCGCCGCGCACGATCAGCGGCACCATCACCTGCCGCGGATCACCGCCGAACGACAGGGCGCGCAGCCCCTGTTCGTAGGCGGCCACCATCGACGCCATCAGCATCGTCGCACCCAGTCGTGCGTCGGCGTCGCCGACGGGTCGCCCCGCTGACTCAGCCATCAACTGCGCCAGGTCATCGGTCAGCAGCGCCTGCAGCTGCCGCGCATGGGCCRCCAGTACGGCGCTTTGGGCCACGGTTTTCCAGAACGACGCCGCACCGGCGTTGATCCGCAGCAGCGGATGGCCGGTGTCCAGCAGTTCCCGCACCAGTCCTTGGAAGGCGGCCAGCGGCGTCATCGACGTGCGYGCGGCCATGCCCTCGCGCAGCAGCTGGCGCGCTTCCTCGTCACGGTCGAACACCAGCTGTTCCTTGCTGGCGAAGTAGTTGAACACCGTCTTGCGCGAAACCCCGGCGGCATCGGCGATCTCGCTCATTGACACCGCCTCGAAGCCGCGCTCGATGATCAGCCGGGTGGCGACGTCGGAAATCGCCTGTCGGGTCTCGGCTTTGCGCTGCTCACGGCGGCCGGGTGGCGGGGGCATGGGCGGGTCACTTGTGGAAAAGTACACCGAGTGTAACATTGAGGCCGCCAGAGTGCCGACCGGGTGCTCACGAGGATTGCCAATGCGGTACGACGTCGTCATTGCCGGGGCTGGCCCGGTGGGACTGCTGCTGGCCTGTGAACTGYGTCAGGCAGGAAGCGCGGTGCTGGTACTGGAGCAGGYGGCCTCGCCGGATTCGCCGCTGAAGCGCCTGCCGTTCGGGCTGCGCGGTTTGAATGCCCCGACGCTGGAGGCGCTCGACCGRCGCGGTCTGCTGGACGCGGTGGCAGCCGGCCAGGTGCTGAAGCCGGAGAAAGGCCCGCCGCCGCCGGGAACCGCGCACTGGCTCTCGCAGCCACGCAAGCTGGGTGGTCACTTCGCGGGTATTCCGTTTGCACTGGACAACGTCGACAGCGGTCGCTGGCCGTGGCGCCTGCCCAGCCCGGTCGGCACGCAGATGGCGGTGGAACTGCAGGCGCTGGAGGCCGTGCTGGCCGAGCGCGCGCAGGCGCTGGGCGCAGTGATCCTGCGTGGTGCAGGCGTGCAGAGCGTGCAGATGGGGGCCGGCGAGGTCCAGGTCGAGGCGGGCGGACAGGCCTTCCGCGGGCGCTGGCTGGTCGGCTGCGATGGAGGCCGCAGCACCGTGCGCAAGCAGTGCGGTTTCAGCTTTGCTGGTACCGATCCAGAGTTCACCGGCCACTCGCTCAGTGTTGAACTGGAAGATCCGACGGTACTCAGCCCGGGGCGTCACACCACCGCGCAGGGCATGTGCAACTTCAATCCGCCGGGCACGATCGCCCTGGCCGACTTCGACGGCGGCGCGGGCCACCGCCAGCCACTTGATCGCGAATCGGCACAGGCGCTGCTGCGCCGCATCTCCGGCCGCGAAGCAACGATCACCGCACTGCATCTGGCCACCACCTGGACCGACGGCGCACGGCAGGCCACCGCCTATCGTCGTGGCCGCGTGCTGCTGGCCGGCGATGCCGCACATGTGCATTCGCCGCTGGGTGGGCAGGGTCTGAACCTGGGCCTGGGCGATGCGATGAACCTTGGCTGGAAGCTCGCCGCCGTCGTGCGCGGCGAGGCAGCTGATGCGCTGTTGGATACCTATCAGGCCGAACGCCATCCGATCGGCGCGCGCGTGCTGGAATGGTCGCGCGCGCAGGTCGCATTGATGCGCCCAAGCGCGGGCTCACGTGCACTGGCTGCCATCGTCGCCGATCTGGCAGAAACACGTGATGGCGCCACGTATCTCGCCGAGCGCGTGTGGGGTGTGGGCCAGCAGCTGGACCTCGGCCATACCCATCCGCTGGTGGGCCGCAGCACGCCGGATTTCCTGCTGGTCGATGGTCGCCGCATGGGTGAACTACTGCGGRCAGGGCAGGCGGTGCTGCTGGTGTTCGATGCTGCTGCCTCGTTGTGCGAGGCGGTTGATGTTGAACGGGCCCGCATCCTGTCCATCGCGCAGCCCGCTGTCGATTCGCTGGGCCTGTCGGCGCTGCTGGTTCGTCCGGACGGCATTGTCGCCTGGGCCAGTGATGGCGCCGATGCGGCAGGACTGGCGCGGGCGGTACAGGAATGGACGAGCTCAGCTGGCAGGGAAGCGATTGCCTGACTTCCGGCGCAGCCCGCGCAGGGCTGCGCCGCCATCTTTCAGAGATCCTTCTTCTTGCCGCTCAGGTCCAGCGGCTGGTCACTGCCTTTGCGCTCGCTCGACCAGACCTCAACGCTCTTGCTGCATCGGCTTTCGCGGGCGGCAACCTCAGGCGGCAGGTCCTTCACATGCGGCGACTCCTGGCAGGCTGCGTGCATGGCCGAATCGTCATAAGTGGCACAGCCACTGATGGAAGCGAGAGCAAGGAAACAGAGAGCGGAGCGGAGCAGGGGCTGCAGCAGGCGCATGGGGAGATCTCAAGAGGGCCGGTCTGGCCATCGAATTCAATCCGTGACTTGGCTCACGCGCAATCCGACTGGCAGCACTTGTTATTGAGTAACAATTGTGGGAACGCTCAGAGGCGGGCGATTGCCAATCAGGCAATGCAGATCAGGAATATCGTCGACAGCGCGAGCATCAGCACGAACACACGCCGGCTCAAGGCCAGGCAGGTCAGGCAGGCCGCCAACGCCCAGGCCGCCAGCAGTGCACATCCCAGCAGCCACAGCCCGACCGTCATCATCGAGCCGGCCGCTGCGGCAGACAGCGCAAAGACCTTGAACAGCGCCACGCCCAGCACGCTGCCCAGCGCGCCGGCCCGCAGGGCAATCGCATCGTGGCAGGTGGGGGAAAGCTGGCGGTGCATGAGGGCTGTGTCGCGCTTTGGGAGCTGGCGTGCGCAACTCTGCAGCAAGGCGGATCTACGCCGCGTGTTCGTCGCACCGCCAGCGCGCAAATGCCGTGATGAGCTCACCACGGCATGTGCATGCTGAATGCCAGTGCTGCCCGGTCAGCGCGCCGGTTGGGAGGCCAGCATGTCGCGCCCGTGTGGGGTCAGATCGATATCCGCATCTTCCGCCTGCACCGCCAGGCCTTCCTTCACGGCCCACGTCGCCGCATCGCTTCCTACAGGGCGCGCATCGGCAATGGCGCGCAGGATGGTGAACTGTTCTTCAGTCAACGGCATGGTACGTCCTCATACGCCCAGCAGGGGCGGCAGTTGCCAGTCCGAAAGGCGCGCATTGCTGATGGCCTGATGGCAGCCACAGGCATCACAACGGAAC
>NZ_JBFTNR010000087.1:0-8509 GCF_056665995.1 Stenotrophomonas sp. 05L44_2 | reverse complement strand
AGAACACGCTGACCACCGACGACCTGATCTATCCGGTGTTCGTGCACGAACCGGCCGGTCGCGTTGCGGTGCCGTCGATGCCGGGCGTGGAGCGGCTGTCGATCGAAGAGCTGCTGAAGGTTGCCGAGGAGGCGCTGGAACTGGGCATCCCGGTGATCGACCTGTTCCCGGTGCTGGATGCCTCGCAGAAGTCGCTGGACGCCTCGGCGGCGTGGGCCGAGGACGGCCTGGCGCAGCGTGCGATCCGCGCGCTGAAGTCGCGCTTCCCGGAGCTGGGGGTGATGACCGACGTGGCCCTGGATCCGTACACCACGCACGGCCAGGACGGCATCATCGATGACAAGGGCTACGTGCTCAACGACATCACCGTCGAAGCGCTGGTCAAGCAGTCGCTGTCGCATGCCGAGGCAGGCGCGGACATCATTTCGCCGTCGGACATGATGGATGGCCGCATCGGTGCGATCCGTCGTGCGCTGGACGCCGACCACCACCTCAACGTGCGCATCATGGCCTACTCGGCCAAGTACGCGTCGGCGTTCTACGGTCCGTTCCGCGATGCGGTGGGCAGCGCGGCCAGCCTCGGCAAGGCCGACAAGAAGACCTACCAGATGGACCCGGCCAACGGTGACGAGGCGATGCGCGAGATCGCGCTGGACCTGGAGGAGGGCGCGGACATGGTGATGGTCAAGCCGGGCATGCCGTACCTGGACCTGGTGCGGCGGGTGAAGGAAACCTTCGGGGTTCCGACCTTCGCTTACCAGGTCAGTGGCGAGTACGCGATGATGAAGGCGGCGTTCGCCAACGGCTGGCTGGACGAGCGCGCCTGCGTGCTGGAATCGCTGCTGGGCTTCAAGCGTGCCGGCGCCGATGGCGTGCTGACCTATTTCGCGCCGCAGGTGGCGCGTTGGCTGCGCGAGCGCTGACAATAGCGCCCACGACGGACGGAGGAACACGCGATGGGACCTGAAATGGGTTGGATGCAATGGTTGATCTGGGGCACCGGTACGCTGGTGTTCGGGGCCATCATCGTCGGCGTGTTCGTTGCTGCCTGGCGCGCCGCGCGGCGCCCGCCCGAGCAGCTCTCCGCTGCGGCCCGGGTCGCCCGCGAGCAGGCCGTGCCGGAAAGCGTGCAGGCCGAACTGGCCGCACTGAACCGGCGCAAGGACAAAGGCCAGCTCAGCGAAGCGGAGTACGAACAGCAGCGCGCGAAGGTGCTGTCGCGCTGAGCGCCGTGGCCCGGGACCCGGGCCATCCACGCATGGCGTGGATCTACTGGTAGCCGCCAACCTTGGTTGGCGGTTTTGTTTCTGTGCCGACCAAGGTCGGCACCTACCGGAGCGGGGGGGGCGGTCGGTATCCACCGAACCGTCATCCACGCATGGCGTGGATCTACTGCATGCACGCGGGCACTGCCGCCACCTTCGGCACGGCCAGCCGGTATACATCCACGCCACCGGCGCGGGGCGACTTCGCCGCGCTGCTGGCCACCATCATTTCGCCCGGCTTGGCGTTGTCGACCACCGGCGCACCGGTCCAGCCGCCGGCCTGGTTGAACGACAGTCCGATCGGCTGCAGCGCAGCGCCCGTCCATGCACAACCGCTGGTCCAGACCTGCGCGGTGTCACCGCTGCCCCGGCTGAAGGCCACCGCGCCAGCGCTGCCCAGCCAGTCGCCATCGGTTTCATCGGCGGGGCTGYTCAATGCCTGCAATGCCGTCGCCGGGCCTCGCACGCCCTGCGCGTCCAACGAGGCCACGAACAGGTCCCAGCCGGCACCACGGCCCTGCTGGCGGGCAAACAGCAGCTGTCGCCCGTCCGCGCTCAATGCCGGCCCGCGCTCTTCATGGCGGACACCATCGCCTGCCAGCGCTTGCGGCGCCCCCACGCTGCCATCGGCGGCGATCGCCGCCCGGTACAGCCCCGACCGGCCCTCGCGGCCTGCGGCGAACAGCAGCCAGCGGCCATCGCGGCTGAAATACGGATCGCGCACCTCGCCGGACACAGCCAGCGGCAACGCCTGCGCCTGCTGCCAGCGGCCGTCGACCACGCTCGCCTGCCACAGCCCCCAGCCGGCCTCGCCACGGCGGGCGAAGACGATGCGCTGGCCATCGGCGCTGATCGTGGCCCGGCCTTCATCGGCACGGGTGGAGACCACGCCCATGCCTTCGATGCCGTACTCGTTCAACGCCATCGCCACCGGGGCAGAGAGTAGACTGGCGGCGAGCACCAGCAGGGTCGGGGCGATACGCATCATCCAGGTCCATGCACGAAAGAGCACCAGTCTAGCCAGCTTGAGGATTCCATGACCGATCGTTACGCCGTCTTCGGACACCCCGTCGCCCACTCGAAGTCGCCGCAGATCCATGCGGCGTTCGGTCGCCAGGAAGGCATCTCCCTCGACTACCGCAGCATCGATCTCGCCCCGGACGCATTCCTGGCCGGGCTGGAGGCGTTCGCCTCCGAAGGCGGGGTCGGTGCCAACGTCACCTCGCCGCACAAGGAAGCGGCGTTCTCGGTGTGCACTACGCTGACCGCACGCGCGCGCCGCGCCGGCTCGGTCAATACCCTGCTGCGCAAGGGCGACCGCTGGCACGGTGACACCACCGATGGCATCGGCCTGGTGCGTGACCTCACCGACCGCCACAGCCTGGACCTGCGCGGCCGCCGCGTGCTGCTGCTGGGCGCCGGTGGTTCCGCGCGCAGCGTCGCTCCGGCGCTGCTGGATGCCGGCATCACCGAACTGGTGGTGGTCAACCGCACGCCGGAACGTGCCGATGAACTGATCGATGCCATGGGCGAGCCGGGCCGCGCGCTCAGCCGCTACTGGGACGATCTGCGCGACCTCGGTGATTTCGAACTGATCCTCAACGCCACCTCGGCCGGCCGCGATCGCGACGCCGAGTTCAAGCTGCCGCTGTCGCTGGTCAATTCGATGACCACGGCCGTCGACCTGAACTACGGCGAGGCCGCCATCGCCTTCCTGGCCTGGGCGCGCGCCGCGCAGTGCCGCAACACGGTCGATGGCCTGGGCATGCTGGTCGAGCAGGCGGCGGAGAGCTTCCTGCAGTGGCATGCCGTACGCCCGCAGACCGACGAGGTCTACCAGCAGCTGCGCGCCGGTGCCGGCGCCTTCGCCGGGCAGGACTGATCGATGGATACCCAGGCTCTGATGGTCTCCCTGCTGACCATGGTCGGCGTGCGCCTGCCGGTGCTGATTGCCCTGTGCGTCGGCCTGGTCTGGGTGATGGGCGCGCCGCGCGATCCGGCACGTACCGGCGCGCTGACCGGCCTGCTGCTGTTGCTGGCGTCCAGCATGGGCAGCCTGCTGGCCAACCTGGTGCCGATGTGGATGGTCAGCAACGGTGACTTCGGCGCGATCTCGCAGCTGAGCACCGTGCTGGGCGTGGTGCACTTCGGCCTGGCGATGCTGGATGCCGTCGGCACGGTCCTGCTGGTCTGGGCGCTGGTACGGTTGCTGCGGCTGCGCGCCGCTACACCCTGACTCCGATGGCGGCCTTGGCCGCGTCGGTAGCGTTGCGGGGCGTGCATCCAGCCATCGTGCGACGCGGCTGACCCTGTTCAGCGCCCGCGCCTCGGAGCCCGTGGCCGGCCATGCGACAATGGCCGGCCTGACCCCGCTACGGTAGTTCTGGCGTGACCGAAACCGTCGCCGCTCCACGCAAGCTCGATGACACCTTGAAGGACGCGATCCGCAAGGCGTACACGACGCTGCAGGCCAACACCCCCGGCTTCTCCACCCGCCGCTCGCAGAGCCAGATGATCGGCGTGGTGTCGCGTGCGCTGTCCACCAGCGGAGGCGTGGGCGTGGTCGAGGCACCGACCGGCGTTGGCAAGAGCCTGGGCTACCTGACCGCCGGGGTGCCGATTGCCCTGGCCAGCAAGAAGAAGCTGGTGATCAGCACCGGTACCGTGGCGCTGCAGTCGCAGCTGGTCGAGCGCGATATTCCGAACTTCCTCAAGGCCACCGGCCTGGAGGCGACCGTTGCCCTGGCCAAGGGCCGCACCCGCTACCTGTGCACGCGCAACGCCGCCGAGGCGCACGGCGAGGGCGCGCAGAACGGCATGTTCGAGGACGAGCAGCCGCTGTTCGACCGCCCGCTGGCGCCGATCGAGATGGACATCGCCAAGCGCCTCACCGTGGCCTTCACCAGCGGCAGCTGGGACGGCGACATCGACAACGCACCGGAAACCATCAGTCCTGGCCTGCGCAGCCGCATCACCACCCCGGCCTCAGGCTGCGCGGGGCGACGCTGCGCGTACTCGGCGCAGTGCGCGGTGCTGCGCTCGCGCAACACCGTGCGCGATGCGCAGATCGTGGTCACCAACCACGCGTTGCTGCTGTCGGCGCTGTCCATTGGTGACAGCGACAACGGCCAGCCGATGATCGCCGCGCCGTCGGACATGCTGCTGGTGCTCGACGAAGGCCACCATGTTGGCAATGTGGCCATTGATCAGGGCGCGGCCAGCCTGGCATTGGATGAAATGGCCAAGCGCACCGGCCGCCTGCAGATCCTGATCGCCGGTGCCTACCGCGCGGTCGACAAGGATCGCCTCGGCAACCTTCTGCCGAACGAAGCCATCGACGCGGCCAGCAACGTGGCCAAGGGTCTGCGTGCGTTCCGCGACCACGTCGAGGCGGTATGGATGCCGGCGCCGGCCGACGAGGAGCCGATGTGGCGCGCGGCCAACGGACGCCTGCCCGAGGCCTGGCGCGAGCCGATCGAGGCGCTGGCCGACGATACCCGCAGCCTCTACAACTGGGCGCACGCGGCCACCGCGCAGGTCGCCAAGGGCAAGCCGGACGATCCGGCGCGCGAGCGCCTGCAGCGCAACCTCGGCATGGCGCTGGAGATGATCGAGCAGCAGTACAACCTGTGGCAGGTCTGGCGCCGCGAAGACAAGGAAGGCGCGCCACCGATGGCACGCTGGGTGACCGCCACCCGCGATGGCGACCTGGTGCTGCATGGCTCGCCGGTGTCGGCCGCGCACGTGCTGCGCAAGCTGTTGTGGGATGAAGTGGATTCGGTGGTGATGACCTCGGCGACGCTGACCGGTGGCGGCGACTTCCAGGCGCTGGCGATCGACAACGGCATCCCCGAAACCGCCGAGATGGTCTCGCTGTCCTCACCGTTCGACCTGCCCAACCAGGCCGAGCTGATCGTGCCGCCGTTCCCGGTCACGCCCGATGACCGCGAAGGCCATCCGCGCGAAGTGGCGCGCTACATCGGCAAGGAACTGGACTGGACGAAGGGCTCGATGGTGCTGTTCACCTCGCGCTGGRAGATGGAGAAGGTGGCGGGCCTGATGCCGGCCGCCAAGCGCAAGCAGGTGCTGGTGCAGGGCGAGATGTCGAAGACGCGCATGATCGATGAACACCTGCGCCGTGTCGCCGCCGGCGAGGGTTCGGTGCTGTTCGGGCTGAACTCGTTCGGCGAAGGCCTGGATCTTCCCGGTGAGGCCTGCACCACGGTGGTGATCACCCAGGTGCCGTTCGCGGTGCCGACCGATCCGCAGACCGCCACCCTGAGCGAATGGGTGGAAGCGCGTGGGCTCAATGCGTTCAACCTGATCGCGATCCCGCATGCGCTGCGCACGCTGACCCAGTTCGCCGGCCGCCTGATCCGCACCTCCACCGACACCGGGCGGGTGATCATTCTCGACTCGCGCCTGCTGACCCGCCGTTACGGCAAGCGCATCATCGACGCGCTGCCGCCGTTCAAGCGCACCATCGGCTGAGCTGCGGGGTCAGATCCCCTCCGCAGGAAGGGCTCTGACCCGGCCGCGCGAGCAGGGCGTTTAGCCTTTCAGGCCTGCGACTGCGGGCACGACTCGAATGCCAGTGCGTAGGGCCGGTACATGCAGCGGATCAGGTCATCCACGGTCTGCAGCCGCGGCGGCCATGCGACGCGCTGCGGGCCTTGCCTGGTCTGCAATCCGGCGATGCCGTCGCTGAGCGTGGCGCCCGGCGGCAGCGGCAGCGTCGCCAACCGCGCGCGGGCACGTCGCAGTGCCGGCAGGTCGTCGTCGAGAAAGGCGATGGTCGCATCCACATAATGGTTCCATCCTTCCGGATCGGCGCCCGCCGGCTTGTACGTCAAGCGCATCAGCGCGCTGGCCGGATCGCGCTGCCCCGCGTAGGCGCGCAGTTGCGCCTCGTGCCAGGCCAACGCTGGGTGGCCGCTTGCCTTGGCCTGGCGCCGGTATGCGGCGAACAGGTCAGCCAGTTCCAACTGGCAGCCGGCGCGCCGGACCAGCGCGTCCCAACCCTCGCCGGGGCCGTGGTCGAATGCTGCCGGAGACATCGCCAGCAGTTGGGCATGATTGTCGAAGCGGCATTCGTCGGCGAACGCCGGCGTGGACGCAGTGGCCAGTGCCAGCGATATCAGGCTGAGGAAACGGCGCATCAGGACGTCCATGTGTGGGGCCGCACATGATGCACCCCTGGGGTGGACGGTGCCGACCACTGGACGGCACGACAGGCAACGTGCGCTGCAGCTGCCGGCCAGCGGCCGGCACTACCGATCTTCAGTCGCCGAGCAGGGCGGTGTTGCGCACGGCGCCCTTGTCGGCGCTGGTGGCCAGCAGGGCATAGGCCTTCAACGCGCTGGTGACTTTGCGTGGTCGCGGTGCGCGCGGCTTCCAGCCCCGTGCATCGGCGTCGGCGCGGCGCTGGGCCAGCGTCGCCTCCTCCACCAGCAGGTCGATGCGGCGGGCCGGGATGTCGATGCGGATGCGGTCGCCATCCTCCACCAGTCCGATCACACCGCCGCTGGCCGCTTCCGGCGAAACGTGGCCGATCGACAGGCCCGAGGTGCCACCGGAGAATCGGCCGTCGGTCAGCAATGCGCACTGCTTGCCCAGGCCTTTCGACTTCAGGTAGCTGGTCGGGTACAGCATCTCCTGCATGCCCGGGCCGCCCTTCGGGCCTTCGTAGCGGATCACCACTACGTCGCCGGGCTTCACTTCATCGGCAAGAATGCCGGCCACGGCGGCGTCCTGGCTTTCGAACACGCGCGCATTGCCTTCGAACACGTGGATCGATTCGTCCACGCCTGCCGTCTTCACCACGCAGCCGTCGACGGCGAGGTTGCCGCGCAGCACGGCCAGCCCGCCTTCCTGCGAATAGGCATGTTCCAGCGCACGGATGCAGCCTTCGGCGCGATCCTGGTCCAGCGACGGCCAGCGCGTGGCCTGGCTGAAGGCCTCCTGGGTGGGAATGCCTGCGGGACCGGCCTTGAAGAAGGTGTGCAGGGTGTCGTTGTCGCTGCGCATCACGTCCCAGCGATCCAGTGCTTCACCGAGCGTGGTGCTGTGCACGGTCGGCACCGAGGTATCCAGCAGGCCGGCGCGATCCAGTTCACCGAGGATGCCGAACACACCACCGGCGCGGTGCACGTCCTCGATGTGATATTTCGGCGTGTTCGGTGCCACCTTGCACAGCTGCGGCACGCGCCGCGACAGTGCATCGATGTGGGTCAGGTCGAAGTCGACCTCGCCTTCCTGCGCGGCGGCCAGCAGGTGCAGGATGGTATTGGTCGAGCCGCCCATGGCGATGTCCAGGGTCATGGCGTTGGCGAACGCGGCCTGGGTGGCGATGCCGCGCGGCAGCGCACGCGGGTCTTCGCCGCCATACCAGCGGTGGCAGAGTTCGACGATCAGGCGGCCGGCGCGACGGAACAGCGCTTCACGGTCGGCATGCGTGGCCAGGGTGGTGCCGTTGCCCGGCAGCGACAGGCCCAGTGCTTCGGTCAGGCAGTTCATCGAATTGGCGGTGAACATGCCCGAGCACGAGCCACAGGTGGGGCAGGCGCTGCGCTCGTAGTCGGCGACCTTCTCGTCCGAAGCGCTGTCATCGGCAGCGACGACCATCGCGTCGACCAGGTCCAGCTTGTGCTCGGACAGCTTGGTCTTGCCGGCTTCCATTGGTCCGCCGGAGACGAACACCACCGGGATGTCCAGGCGCAGCGCCGCCATCAGCATGCCGGGGGTGATCTTGTCGCAGTTGCTGATGCACACCAGCGCATCGGCGCAGTGGGCATTGACCATGTATTCGACGGCGTCGGCGATGATCTCGCGGCTGGGCAGCGAGTACAGCATGCCGYCGTGGCCCATGGCGATGCCGTCRTCSACGGCGATSGTGTTGAATTCCTTGGCGACGCCGCCAACCTGTTCGATCTCGCGCGCGACCAGCTGGCCAAGGTCCTTCAGGTGCACGTGGCCGGGCACGAACTGGGTGAAGGAGTTGGCGATGGCGATGATCGGCTTGTGGAAGTCGCCATCCTTCATGCCGGTGGCACGCCACAGGGCGCGGGCACCGGCCATGTTGCGGCCGGCGGTGGAGGTGCGGGAGCGGTATTCGGGCATGGCTGGCGGAACGGGCGGGCCGTACGACGTGGGGGTCGGTTGATCATGGCCAATTTTTTCGGTTGCTGCTGCAACCACCGGAGGCGGTCCGGCAGGGCTGCGCCCTGCACCTGCCGAATCAACGT
>NZ_JBFTNR010000086.1:0-8514 GCF_056665995.1 Stenotrophomonas sp. 05L44_2 | reverse complement strand
GTTGTCTTCCAGTTCCATGTTGATGGCCAGCGAGCGGATTTCCTTCACCAGGACGTTGAAGGATTCCGGCATGCCCGCGACCATCTCGTGCTCACCGTCGACGATGTTCTTGTACATCTGGTTGCGGCCCTGCACGTCATCGGACTTCACCGTCAGCATTTCYTGCAGGGTGTAGGCCGCGCCGTAGGCTTCCAGCGCCCAGACTTCCATTTCACCGAAGCGCTGGCCGCCGAACTGCGCCTTGCCGCCCAGCGGCTGCTGGGTGACGAGCGAGTACGGGCCGGTCGAACGGGCGTGCATCTTGTCGTCGACCAGGTGGTKCAGCTTCAGGTAGTGCATGTAGCCAACGGTGGTGTGGCGATCGAAGGCTTCACCGGTGCGGCCGTCATACAGCTGGGTCTGGCCACTGCTCGGCAGGTCGGCCAGTTCCAGCATGCGCTTGATTTCCGCTTCGGTGGCACCGTCGAACACCGGCGTTGCCATCGGCACGCCGTCGAACAGGTTGCGGGCCAGGCGCAGCAGTTCCTCGTCGCTGAACTGCGACAGGTCGACACGGTTGGCCACGTTGGTGTCATCGTGGTTGTAGATGTCGTCCAGGAACTTGCGCAGGTCGGCGACCGCGGCCTGGGCTTCCAGCATTGCCTGGATCTTGCGACCCAGACCCTTGGCTGCCCAGCCCAGGTGCACTTCCAGGATCTGCCCGATGTTCATACGCGACGGCACGCCCAGCGGGTTCAGCACGATGTCCACGGTTTCGCCCGAGGCCATGTACGGCATGTCCTCGACCGGCACCACGTTGGACACCACACCCTTGTTGCCGTGGCGGCCTGCCATCTTGTCGCCCGGCTGGATGCGGCGCTTCACTGCCAGGAACACCTTGACCATCTTCAGCACGCCCGGGGCGAGGTCGTCGCCAGCGGTGATCTTGCCGCGCTTGTCGGCGAAGCGACGCTCGAATTCCTTCTCGTGCGCCTGGATCTGCTTCTGTGCGCGTTCGATGGCTTCGGCGGCGTCCTCGTCCTTCATGYGCAGCACGAACCAGTCGGCCTTCTTCAGGCCATCCAGGTAGGCGTCGGAGATGACGTCGCCCTTCTTCAGGCCGGCGCCACCGTTGACCACCTTGCCGACGATCTGCGAACGCAGACGGGCATAGATGGCTGCTTCCAGGATGCGGAACTGGTCGTCGAAGTCCTTCTTGACGCGCTTGATTTCAGATTCTTCGATCTGACGGGCGCGCTTGTCCTTCTCGATGCCATCGCGGGTGAAGACCTGCACGTCGATGACGGTGCCGTCCATGCCCGGGGGCACGCGCAGCGAGCTGTCCTTCACGTCCGAAGCCTTCTCGCCGAAGATCGCGCGCAGCAGCTTCTCTTCCGGGGTCAGCTGGCTTTCGCCCTTCGGGGTGACCTTGCCGACCATGATGTCGCCGGCGCGGACTTCGGCACCGATGTACACCACGCCGCTTTCGTCCAGGCGGTTCAGCGCCTGCTCGGAAACGTTCGGGATGTCGGCCGAGATTTCCTCCGGCCCCAGCTTGGTGTCACGCGCAACGCAGGTCAGCTCTTCGATGTGGATCGTGGTGTAGCGATCCTCTTCCACCACGCGCTCGGAGAGCAGGATGGAGTCTTCGAAGTTGTAGCCGTTCCACGGCATGAASGCGATCAGCATGTTCTGRCCCAGGGCCAGTTCACCGATGTCGGTGGACGGACCATCGGCCAGCACGTCGCCACGCGCCACCACGTTGCCCACTTCCACCAGCGGACGCTGGTTGATGCAGGTGTTCTGGTTGGAGCGGGTGTACTTGATCAGGTTGTAGATGTCCACGCCGGCGTCGGACGCGTCGGTGATCTCGGCTTCATTGACCTTGACCACGATGCGGGCGGCGTCGATCTGCACGATCTCACCACCACGACGGGCGTTGACGGTCACGCCCGAGTCACGCGCCACGGCGCGCTCGATGCCGGTACCGACCAGCGGCTTCTGCGCACGCAGGGTCGGCACGGCCTGACGYTGCATGTTGGCGCCCATSAGYGCGCGSTKSGCGTCRTCGTGYTCSAGGAACGGAAYCAGCGCGGCCGCGATCGACACGGTCTGCATCGGCGAGACGTCCATGAAGTGGACTTCCGCCGGCGGCTTCAGCAGCGATTCGCCCTGGTAACGGCAGGGGACGAACTGCTCGGTCAGCACGCTGTTGGCATCGGTCAGGGCGTTGGCCTGGGCGATGACGTACTCGTTTTCTTCGATGGCCGACAGGAACTCGACTTCGTCGAAGACCTTGCCGTCCACGACCTTGCGGTACGGGGTCTCGAGGAAACCGTACTGGTTGGTGCGGGCGTACACGGCCAGCGAGTTGATCAGGCCGATGTTCGGGCCTTCCGGCGTTTCGATGGTGCAGACGCGGCCGTAATGGGTCGGGTGCACGTCGCGCACTTCGAAGCCGGCGCGCTCACGGGTCAGGCCGCCCGGGCCCAGGGCCGAGACGCGACGCTTGTGCGTGACTTCCGACAGCGGGTTGTTCTGATCCATGAACTGCGACAGCTGCGAGGAGCCGAAGAATTCCTTGATCGCCGCAGCCACCGGCTTGGCGTTGATCAGCTCCTGCGGGGTCAGGCCTTCCGACTCCGCCATCGACAGGCGTTCCTTGACCGCGCGCTCGACGCGGACCAGGCCCACGCGGAACACGTTCTCGGCCATTTCACCGACCGAACGCACGCGACGGTTGCCCAGGTGATCGATGTCATCGACCACGCCGCGACCGTTGCGGATCTCGGTCAGGACCTTGATCACGTCCAGGATGTCCGAGCTGTCGCCGTGTGCGGCAACCAGGCGCTTGGACTCTTCGTCGTTGCGCTCGCCGTAGTACTTGCGGTCGTACAGCACGGCTTCGCCGGTGGTTTCCTTGCGGCCCACGCGACGGTTGAACTTCATGCGGCCGACTGCGGACAGGTCGTAGCGCTCGAAGGTGAAGAACAGGTTGTGGAACAGGTTCTGCGCGGCATCCTTGGTCGGCGGCTCGCCCGGACGCATCATGCGGTAGATCTCGACCAGGGCTTCCAGCTGGGTCTTGGTCGGATCGATGCGCAGGGTGTTGGACAGGTACGGGCCACGATCCAGGTCGTTCACCCACAGGGTGCCCACCGCATCGACGCCGGCCTTGCGGAAGGCCTGCAGCTGTTCGTCGGTGATTTCGTCGTTGGCCTGGGCCAGCAGTTCGCCGGTGGAGGCATCGACCACGTCGTGCGACAGGATGCGGCCGACGATGTAGTCGTCCGGCACGGCCAGGGCGGCGATGCCCGAGGCTTCCAGCTGCTTGATGTGGCGCGCGGTGATGCGCTTGCCGGCTTCCACGATGACCTTGTCGCCGTCGGCGAGGTCGAAGCCCAGGGTTTCGCCGCGCAGGCGCTCGGGCACCAGCTCCAGCTGGACGCCTTCATCCGGGTTGATGTGGAAGGTGTTGATCTCGAAGAACTCGGCCAGCATCTCTTCGTTGCTGTAGCCAAGCGCACGCAGCAGGATCGACACCGGCAGCTTGCGGCGACGGTCGATACGGGTGAACAGCGCGTCCTTSGSGTCGAACTCGAWGTCSAGCCAGGARCCGCGRTARGGAATGATGCGSGCGSYGWASAGCAGCTTGCCSGAGSWRTGSGTYTTGCCMYKGTCGTGKTCGAAGAACACGCCMGGCGARCGGTGCAGCTGCGASACGATGACACGCTCGGTGCCGTTGACGATGAAGGTGCCGTTGTCGGTCATCAGCGGGATTTCGCCGAGGTAGACCTCCTGCTCCTTCACGTACTTGATGGCCTTGGTCGACGACTCGCGGTCGTAGATCACCAGGCGCACGGTCACGCGCAGCGGCGCACCGTAGCTCATGCCACGCTGACGGCACTCACGCTCGTCGAAGACCGGATCGCCCAGCTTGTAGCCGACGTATTCCAGGGCAGCATTGCCGCTGTAGCTGGCGATCGGGAAGACCGACTTCAGTGCAGCGTGCAGGCCGTGGTCCGTGCGCTTGGCCGGATCGACGTTCTCCTGCAGGAATTCACGGTAGGAATCCACCTGGATGGCGAGCAGGAACGGCACTTCGAGAATCGAACGCTGCTTGCCGAAATCCTTGCGGATACGCTTTTTTTCGGTGAACGAATAGGACGTCATGAGGTCTTCCACCTTGTTGTGCGAGTCGTGCGCCCACGACCCGAAGGGAACTTGAAATTGTCAGTTGGAAGTCGCTGGTATTGCCGGCACCAGCACGCCTTCTCCCGCTACTTCCAACTGCCAACTCGTCTGCATCCACTCCCCCGCCGCCGCGCGTTGCGCTGGCCGGCCAGGGTTTGACCGCAGCCCGTGTTGGGCTTTTTCACCGTATTTCCGTAGAACCGCGCCACGATTGGCCGGGCCTACAACAACGACCAAAGGCCGGGGGCTTACGCCCCCAGCCTTGGCTGCATCGCCGGATTTCGATGGCGACGCAATGGAAGTGCTTACTTGACTTCGACAGTCGCGCCAGCAGCTTCCAGGTCCTTCTTCATCTTCTCGGCTTCGTCCTTCGAAGCGTTGTCCTTCAGGACGCCGCCGGCTTCGGCCAGGTCCTTCGCTTCCTTCAGGCCCAGGCCGGTGATGGCGCGGACGGCCTTGATGACTTCGACCTTCTTGTCGCCAGCGGTCTTCAGGGTGACGACGAATTCGGTCTGCTCTTCAACGACGGCAGCCGGGCCAGCCACAGCAGCGGCGACCGGAGCAGCGGCGGAGACGCCGAACTTCTCTTCGATGGCCTTGACCAGCTCCATCACTTCCATCAGGGACTTCTCGGCGATGGCGTCGACGATCTGTTCGTTGGTAAGGGACATGATAATTACCTTTGGATGTTTTTCTGGATTGAGGTTCCGTCAGGAACCACGATTAGTCGAAACTCAGGCGGTCTCGGCGGCCGGTTCAGCAGCGTCGGCGGCGACGTCGCCACCATTCTGCTTGTCGCCGATTGCCTTGATGGCGCGGGCGAACATCGTGACCGGCTCGGTCAGGACGCGGGCCAGCATTGCCAGGGCCTGGTCACGGGTCGGCAGCGAGGCCAACACGTCGACATGGCTTGCCGGGAACACTTCGCCACCGATGGCGACGACCTTGGCCTGCAGCTTGTCGTTGCCCTTGGCGGCATCCTTGATCAGGCGACCGGCAGCGCCGGGCTCCTCAAGCGAGAACGCATACAGCAGCGGACCAACCAGCTTGTCCTGCGCACATGCGAACTCGGTGCCTTCAACGGCACGCGAAGCCAGGGTGTTCTTGACAACTTTCAAGAAAACGCCGGTTTCACGCGCCTGCTTACGCATCGCGGTCATCTGAGCGACCGTGGTGCCAGCGTATTCGGCTGCGATCAAGGAGTGTGCCTTACCAGCAATTTCTGCCAGCTCCGCGACTACTTCTTGCTTCTGGGACAGATTGAGAGCCATTGCACTCCTCCAATTGAACTCCGCTTACGGCTCCTGCCGTGTGCGGTCCTGTGCGGCATCCGTCCTGGACGCCGGGAACATCGGAATGATGTTCCGGGGGGTGGGCCGTTCTAGACCTGGAGTGGGCCAACCTGGGTAACCCCAGACGTGCGTGAACCAGAAAAACTCCAGAAGGGCACCATCTACGCAGGGTGATTCCTGGGAATCGATTAAGCGTTCGTGACTGCTCCGGCGGCGACTCCCTGCCAAATCGAGCTTCCGTGCCCGTCGCCGGCATGCCACGACCGCACCTGCGGTCTTTGACGGCTACCACCGGCGATGTGTTGCCGGCGATGCCTTCAAATGTCACGGTCGCGGGACCCGAGGGACCCGCGACCGCTTGAAACGATTACTTCAGGCTCAGCGACGACTGGTCGACGGTGACGCCCGGGCCCATCGTCGAGCTGACCGAAACCTTCTGCAGGTAGGTGCCCTTCGAGGTGGCCGGCTTGGCCTTGATCAGGTCCAGCAGCAGCGCGGTCAGGTTCGACTTCAGCGCGTCTTCGGCGAAGTCGGCCTTGCCGATGGTGCAGTGGATGATGCCGGCCTTGTCGGTGCGGTAACGCACCTGACCCGACTTGGCATTCTTCACAGCCTCACCCGGGTTCGGGGAGACGGTGCCGACCTTCGGGTTCGGCATCAGGCCGCGCGGGCCCAGCACGGTACCCAGCTTACCGACAACGCGCATTGCGTCCGGGGTCGCGATCACGACGTCGTAGTTCAGATCGCCGGCCTGCATCTTCTCGGCCAGGTCGTCCATACCGACGGCTTCGGCGCCAGCGGCCAGGGCTTCATCAGCCTTGGCACCGGCCGGAGCGAAGACAGCGACGCGGACCGACTTGCCGGTACCAGCCGGCAGCACGGTGGAGCCACGGACCTGCTGGTCGGACTTCTTCGCGTCGACGCCCAGGCGCACAGCAACGTCGATCGACTCGACGAACTTGGCCTTGGTGGCGGTCTTCAGGATGTTGATTGCGTCCTCGAAGGCGTATGCCTTGCCCGGAACGATAGCGGCCTTGATGGCCTTCTCACGCTTGGTCTGTGCCATCTTCTTAACCCTCCACCACGAGGCCCATGGAACGGGCAGAGCCAGCGATGGTACGCACGGCGGCGTCCAGGTCGGCGGCAGTCAGATCCGGTTCCTTCGCCTTGGCGATCTCTTCCAGCTGCTTACGGGTGACCTTGCCGACCTTCTCGGTGTTCGGGCGCTTGGAGCCCGACGAGATGCCAGCGGCCTTCTTCAGCAGGGTGGTGGCCGGAGTGCTCTTGGTGATGAAGGTGAACGTACGGTCCGAATAGGCCGTGATGATCACCGGAACCGGCAGACCCGGCTCGAGCTTCTGCGTGGCGGCATTGAAGGCCTTGCAGAATTCCATGATGTTCAGGCCGCGCTGACCCAGCGCAGGACCGACCGGCGGCGAGGGGTTGGCCTGACCGGCCTTCACCTGCAGCTTGATATAACCGACAACTTTCTTTGCCATGTGAGTACTCTCCGGGTGCTAGCGCCTTGCGACAACAGGCTCCCCATCGGACCGGGAATCACGCGTCCCGGCATCGCGTTTTGAAATCATGCCGAAGGCCACCTTTCGGTGGCCTCGTCCCGCCAGCTTCCCAACGGGAGCCGCGCAGCATATCAGGTTTTTTCTTCACATGCCTGAAGCGACATATGAATGCAGATCAGACGGCCTTTTCGACCTGACCGAACTCAAGTTCGACCGGGGTGGCGCGACCGAAGATCAACACCGAGACGCGCAGACGGCTCTTCTCGTAATTGACCTCTTCGACGACACCATTGAAGTCGTTGAACGGACCCTCGGTGACGCGGACCATCTGGCCCGGCTCGAACAGCACCTTCGGACGCGGCTTCTCGACGCCTTCCTGGACACGGTTCAGGATCGCCTCGGCCTCGGAGTCGGCGATCGGCAGCGGACGATCGGCGGTTCCGCCGATGAAGCCCATGACGCGCGGGGTTTCCTTGACCAGATGCCAGCTTTCGTTGTCGATGCGCGGAATACCGGCTTCTTCGTGGGTCTCGATCTGGACCAGCACGTAACCCGGGAAGAACTTGCGCTCGGAACGGCGCTTCTGGCCGGCGCGCATTTCGATCACTTCCTCGGTCGGAACCAGGACGTCGCCGAAGCGCTCTTCCATGCCGTCACGGACGATGCGATCGCGCAGAGCCTGCGCCACCGACTTCTCGAAGCCCGAATAGGCGTGAACGACGTACCAACGCTTCATGCATTTCTCCTTAGCGGCTCAGGAACCACTGAGTCAGTTTCTGGATGAAGAAGTCGAACCCGCCCAGCAGCAAGCTGAGAATCAGGACGACGACAATCACCACCCAGGTCATGCGAATGGCTTCCTGGCGGGTCGGCCAGACCACTTTACGCAGTTCAAAGCGCGACTCGGAGAGGAATTCGCGGGTGTCGCGCCCCTTGCCGGTCAGCATGAACACGCCGATACCGCCAACCAGGCCGACCACGACCGCCAACGCACGCAGCTGACCCGCCCACGCGCCCAGCTGGGCAGCGCGACCGGAGTCGGCGGAGAACCAGAACCAGACGAACAGACCTGCCAGCACCAGCAACGATGCGAGGACGTACTTGACGATATCCCCGCCTTGCGCGGAGGTGTCCTTGGAATGTTCGATCTTGCTATTCATCAGGCTGTGTCTGCTTTAGCGGCAGGGCCGCTCGGTAAGGTGGGCAGATGGCACGCCAGGAGGGACTCGAACCCCCAACCTGCGGTTTTGGAGACCGCTGCTCTGCCAATTGAGCTACTGGCGTACGTAGAAAACTTGCCTTCCCTTAGACGGCGAAGGCGGACCGAGGTTCCCGGCCCGCCACTCGCCAGACCGGCAGCGCTATGCGACCGCCGGCATGCAGGCTTACTCGAGGATGTTGGCAACCACGCCAGCACCGACGGTACGGCCACCTTCACGGATGGCGAAGCGCAGGCCGGCGTCCATGGCGACCGGATTGATCAGGGTGACAACCATCTTCACGTTGTCGCCCGGCATCACCATCTCGAC
>NZ_JBFTNR010000085.1:0-9240 GCF_056665995.1 Stenotrophomonas sp. 05L44_2 | reverse complement strand
CTACCGGTCACGTGCGGCGGTATGCTGGTGGGCCTTTCCCCACTGTAGCCGGAGCCCCGCGTGAGCACCTCGATCCAGGATATTTCCCTCACCACCATCGACGGCCAGCCGTCCTCTCTTGCCGACTACCAGGGCAAGGTGCTGCTGCTGGTCAACGTGGCGTCCAAGTGCGGCCTGACCCCGCAGTACGAAGGCCTGCAGGCGCTGTATGCGGAAAAGCACGCGCAGGGGCTGGAAGTACTGGGCTTCCCGGCCAACAACTTCCTCGGCCAGGAGCCGGGCAGCGAGGCGGAGATCCAGCAGTTCTGCCAGCTGACCTACGATGTGAGCTTCCCGATGTTCGCCAAGATCAGCGTGGCCGGTGAAGATACCCACCCGCTGTACCAGCAGCTGACCGCCGCGCAGCCGCAGGCGATCGGTGAAGGCCCGCTGCGCGAGCGCCTGGCCAGCAAGGAGATTCCGATCCACCCGGCACCGGCGGTGCTGTGGAACTTCGAGAAGTTCCTGGTTGGCCGCGATGGCGAGGTCATCGCCCGCTTTGCCCCGGACGTTGCCGCCGATGACGCGCGCCTGCGCGAAGCGGTCGAGGCGGCGCTGGCGGCCTGAAGACGACGTGCCAACCAAGGTTGGCACCTGCCGGAAGGTGGGTGGACGTCGGTAAAACAAAAAACCCCGCCGAGGCGGGGTTTTTTCATGCGTTGCCGGCAGCGGTCAATTGGTCCACTGCGGCATCGGCATCGCATCGACCGGGATCGGCGAGTTCGCATCGTCGCTGCCACGCTCGCGCTTGCCACGCAGGTCGTTCTCGATCTGGTAGTTGCGGCGCTGCATCCAGGCATCGCGGACCAGGGCGTATTCGTCCACCGCGGTATCGCGCAGGTCGTCGATCGCCAGCAGCTGCGCGCGGGTATCGACCAGCTGCAGGCCCTGCAGACCGATGCGGTACTTGTCGCTTTCGATGCGGCGGATCGGCGACAGCGGGATGTCACCGGCCAGGCCGAACACATCACGCACGGTACGCGGGCCGAAGAACGGCAGTTCCACGTAGCGCGAACGACGCCAGCCCCAGGCGCCCAGGGTCTGCCCGAAGTCCTCGTTGCGTCGCGGCACCATCGCCTTGCTGGCCGGGTCGAACAGGCCACCGATGCCCAGCGTGCTGTTCATCAGGAACCGGCCCAGGCTGTCCCAGGCGTCGCCGGGGCGGCCCTGCAGCAGCTGGTTGGTGATGGTCAGCGGCGCACGCAGGTTGCTGAAGAAGTTGCTCACGCCGGTACGGGCAAAGCGCGGCACCACGTGGGTATAGGCGGTTGCCAGCGGGCGAGCGATACCGCGGTCGACGGCGTTGTTGAACCCGTGCACCTTGCGGTTGAAGGGTTCCCACGGGTCGTACGCGGTAGTGCTGGTGGTGCTGCCATTGGCGCCGTACAGCGCGTCGAAGTCGTCATCGCCGCCCGGTGCGGCGGCGGTGGCATCACTGCCGGTTGCACCCTGCGAGGCGGTAGCCGGTGCCGGCGCGGCCGCAGCAGGTACGGGGGCGTCGGCTGCGACGCTCGCAGCAGGCGCATCCGCACCAGCAGCGTTGTCGACCGTGGTGGTATTCGTCGCCGGCACCACGGTGTCGGCGGTCGGCGCGTCGCTGCGCGCCGGCTTGCCGGCACAGGCGCTGAGCGCGGCGGCCAGGAGGATCAGAGGGAAAACGCGCACGACGTTCATGTCAGCTCGCAGCAGAAGTAGCGTTGAAGTCCAGGTCGGGCGACAGCCGGTAGGCCGCGCTCAGCTCGTTGTAGCCGGCGGGGGCGCCGGAGATTGTCAGCGGATGGCCGCCCTGGCGCGCGCGTGCGGCCAACTCGGCCAACAACGCCAGGCCGGCGCTGTCCACGCGCTCGACCTCCGCCAGTTCCAGCCGCGACAGCTGCGCAGGCAGGGCCTGCAGTTGCGGCCACAGCGCGATCACCGCTGCACGGTCGAGCACCCCGCGCAGGCGCAGGGTGTCACCTTCCAGCAGCGCCAGCGCCTTATTTGCCATTGCCGGCCGGCCCAGCCTGCATGCTGCCGCTGCGCAGTTCGGTGGCCACCTGCTTGATGCCCTTCTGTCGCAGCGGGGCATCGAACTGGTTGCGGAAGGTCTGCACGTAGGAGATGCCTTCGATGTTCACGTCGAAGATCTTCCACTGGCCGCCTTCGTTGCGCATCCAGTACTCCACCGGCGTCGGCTCGCTGCCGGCACGCACCAGCTCGGTGCTCACGCGCACGCCGCGGTTGCCCGGCAGCGGGCTTTCGCCCTTCAGGCGGAAGCTCGGCTTGCCCTGGATGTTGAGCAGGGTCGAGCCATAGCGCTGCATCAGGTTGTCGGCCATCGCATTGGCGAACAGCTTGATGTCAGCGTCCGCAGCGCCGCGGGCGTGCGTGCCCAGCACCAGGCGCGCGGCATAGTCGCGGTCGAAGGTGCGGTTGAGCTCGCTGTCGATATAGCTGCGCAGGCTGGCCGGGTTGCCGCTGAATTCGGCACGGCGCTGCTGCAGGGTGGTGAGGATGCGCGTGCTGGCGTCGATCACCACCTTGCCGGCCTGGCCCTGGGGGGCGGCGGCAGCGGGGGCGGCGGCCTGCGCCTGGGCCAGGAACGGGGTAGCCAGCAGCAGCGACGAGGCGAGCAGGGCCGGGATCAGTTTCATCTTCATGGTTGCGTTTCCGTTGCAGGCGCCTGCGCGCCATCGTTGGGCTTCGGAGCAGCGCCGCCACCGGCGCCGCCACTGAACATGTATTTGCCGACCAGCTGGATCAGGTCCACGGCCGGCTGGGTGAAGACGATCTCTTCGCCGGGCTTCAGCACGTCGGGATCGCCGCCGGGCTGCAGACCGATATAGCTCTCGCCGAGCAAACCACTGGTGAAGATGCCCGCCGAGGTATCGGCCGGCAGATCCTTGACCTTGCTGTCCATGCGCAGGGTCACGATCGATTCGAACTTCACCGGGTCCAGATCGATCGCTGCGACCTGGCCGACGGTGACACCACCGATCTTCACCGGCGCCTGCTTGCGCAGCTGGCCGACCTGGGAGAAGCGTGCCTTGAGTTCATAGCCTTCGCCACCCCAGCTCCAGCGCTGGTTGGTCGAGGCGACGGCCAGCACCATCAGCGAGGCCAGGGCCAGCAGCAGGAAGGCGCCGACGGAGAATTCGAGTCTGGGACCGCGGATGGCCATGTGGATTACCTGATCAGTCGTGGTGGCCGCGCGCCGATGCGCACCGCCGATGGAGGGGTTAGGTGAACAACATTGCCGACAGTACGAAGTTGAACATCAGCACCAGCAGCGAGGCGTTGACCACCGCACGGGTGGTGGCGACGGACGTGCCTTCGATGGTCGGTTCGGCGTGGAAGCCGACATAGGCGGCCACCAGGGCTGCGGTACCACCGAAGATCGCCGACTTCAGCATCGCCACGCCGAAGTCGTCCCAGAAGTCCACGCTGCCACGCAGCGCCGACCAGAACACGCCGTTGTCCAGGCCCAGCACGTGCACGGCTTCGAAGTAGCTGGCACTGATCGCCAGCGAACAGAAGATGCCGGTCAGCAGCGGCACGGTCAGTACCGCCGCCCAGAAGCGCGGTGCCACGGCCTTGGCCACCGGGTCGATGGCCATCAGTTCCAGCGCCTTGATCTGGTCGGTGGCGCGCATCAGGCCSAKCTCGGCGGCGATCGAACTGCCGGCGCGGCCGATGAACAACAACGCGGTCAGCACCGGTGCCAGTTCGCGGTACAGCGACAGGCCGAGCAGGGTGGACAGCGCGTCGGCCGCACCGAAGGTGGTCAGCGTGCGGTAGCCCTGCAGGGTCAGCACCAGGCCGACGAAGGCACCGCCCACGGCGATGATCGGCAGCGAGCGCGCACCGATCTTGTAGATCTCGCGGGTCAGCTCGGCCAGGAAATCACGGGTCGGCAGCGAACCGCGCAGCACGGTCAGCGAGAACAGGCCGGCACGACCCAGCGAGCGGGTGGCTTGCACGAACGGCATCAGGCAACCCTCGCGCGCGGTGCGGCATCAAACGGGATGGGACCATCGGGCTGGCCATGCAGGAACTGCTGCAGCAGCGGGTCCTGGCTGGTCTGCAGCGCCTCCGGCGTGCCCTGGAACACGATGCCGCCATTGGCGATCGCGATTACCTGGTCGCAGATCGGCAGAGTCTCGTGCACGTGGTGGCTGACGATGATGCTGGTCAAGCCCAGGCTGTGGTTGAGGCGCTGGATCAGGCTCATGATCACCCCCGAGGCGATCGGGTCCAGCCCGGTCAGCGGCTCGTCGTAGATCATCAGCGGCGGGTCCAGGGCCAACGCGCGGGCCAGTGCCACGCGCCGGGCCATGCCACCGGACAGCTCACGCGGCCAGGCATCGGCGGCGGCCAGCAGGCCGACCGAATGCAGCTTCATCTGCACCAGCCGGCGCAGCACCGGTGCCGGCAGGCGGGTGTGGGTGCGCAACGGCAGGGCGACGTTCTCGGCCACGGTCAGGTCGGTCAGCAGGCCATTGCCCTGCAGCAGTACGCCGACGCTCTTGCGCATCTCCAGAAGTTCGGCGGTGCGCTGCGGGATGGGTTTGCCGAACAGGGTGACGTCGCCTGCAACCGGACGCAGTTCGCCGGTCAGCGCCGCCAGCAGGGTCGACTTGCCGCTGCCGGACGGACCGAGCACCGCGGTGATGCTGCCCTTGGGCACCTGCAGCGAAACGTCGCGCAGGATCGTGCGCCCGCTCCGGTCGATGCGGACGTTGGACAACTGCACCAGACTGGGAGTGGAAGCCGACATGGGCACCCTTAACGTTTTTTCGACATTGAAGCATCGGGTCAGACTGCTGAACATAAGCAGACTGGACGGTGCAGTATTGTTGCACGGTCGGACCGTCGCCAGACCGGGACAATTCCGAAAACGACCGGAACAATCCGTCGCGATCACCGTACCCCGGGATTGAATACGGGCGGGTGTGCTGCACACTGTGCACGATGAGTGACCCGGGCAGCGACTTCCGCCTCTACCATTCCAATTCGCTGGACGTGCTGGCTGCCCTGCTGGCGCGCAACGTGCGTGTGCCGGTGCCGGGGCAGTCGCTGCTGGCGCCGGAGGTGGTGCTGATCCCGCAGGTGGCGATGCGGCGCTGGCTGCAGGCGACACTGGCTGCCGAGTATGGCGTGGCCGCCAACCTGGAATTCCTGACCCCCGGTGAGTTCGTCGCCCGTGCGCTGAACGCCAATGTCGAGGGCGAAGCCGACGACCTGGACGCGGCCGCCCTGCACTGGCGCCTGTACCAGGCCCTGCGCGATCCGCAGCTGCTGGCACAGCCACCGATGCGCGCGCTGCAGTCCTATCTTGCCGGGGGCGACGCGCTCAAACCCTGGGCCCTGGCCGGCGAACTGGCCTCGGTGTTCGAGAAGTACCAGGCCTGGCGCCGCGACTGGCTGCTGCGCTGGGAAGCCGGCGCCGACGCGGCCGATCCGCAGGCCATCCTGTGGCGCAGCATCGCCGCCGGCCATGGTTACCGCGCGCGCCGCATCCAGGCGTACCTGGACCGCTTCGAGGGCGCCGGCCAACCGCTGCCGCAGGGCCTGCCGCCGCGGATGTCGGCGTTCGCCACCCTCAACATCTCGCCCGACGTACTGCGGGTGATGGCCACCCAGTCGCGGGTGGGCGAACTGCATTTCTATCTGCCCACGCCGGTGCAGTCCTACTGGGGCGACCTGCAGACCCTGGCAGAGCGCCTGCGCAGCGGTGCGCCGGACCCGTTCGGCGAGGCCGCCGGCGAGAACCGCCTGCTGGAAGCGTGGGGTGCGGCCGGCCGCGATTTCATGGCGGTGCTGGGCAGCTATGAAGTGGTGCATCCGGCCGGTGAGATCGCGGCCTATTCCGACCCCGAGCAAGACACGCGGCCGACGATGGACCAGGGCGGGCTGTCCGACAGCCTGCTGCATCGCCTGCAGCGCGACCTGTTCCACCGTCGTGCCTTGCCTTCCGGTGAACTGCGCGATGGCCTGCGCAGCGACGACCCGAGCCTGCAGGTGCACGCCTGCCACACCCGCCTGCGCGAGCTGCAGGTGCTGCACGACCAGCTGCGCAGCCTGCTGCAGGACCCGCGCTTCGACCCGCCGTTGCAGGCGCGCGAGATCGCCGTGCTGGCGCCGGACATCGATCCGTATGTGCCCTATCTGGAAGCGGTGTTCGGCGGACGGGGGGGCGAGGACGAACACATTCCCTACGCGCTGGCCGACAGCAGTCCGTTGGCTGGCGAGCCGCTGGCCGACGTGTTCGTGCACCTGCTTGGCCTGCCGATTTCGCGCTTCGGCCTGAACGAGGTGCTGGATCTGCTGGCCAGTGCACCCCTGGCCGAGGCCGCCGGCCTGGAAGCGGTGGACTTCGACCGACTGCATGGCTGGTTGCAGCAGGCAGGCGCACGCTGGGGCCTGGATGCCCAGCATCGCGACCAGCTGCAGGCCCCCAGCGATGACGCCTACACCTGGCAGTTCGCGCTGGATCGCCTGCTGCTGGGCCACGCCACCGGCAGCGAGGTGGATCTGGTCGGGGTGGCGCCGTGGATCGAACTGGAAGGCGGGGCGCTGGATGCGCTGGACCGGCTGCTGCGCCTGCTGCGCGTGCTGGCCGTCTACCAGCGCCGGCTGGGCGAACTGTTGACCCCGGCACAGTGGCGGCAGCGCCTGCTGTCGCTGCTCGATGCCCTGCTGCCGACACCACCCAGCTCGCCCAACAGCCAGCGCGCGCTGGAGCGCCTGCGCAAGCTGCTCAACCAGTTCGCCGAAGATGCGTACAAGGCCGGGTTCGTCGATGGCGTGCCACCGGAGGTGGTGCGTGCGCACTTCGCCGGTGCGCTTGCCGAGGCCGATACGCGCGCGCCGTTGCTGACCGGTGGCATCAGCTTCGGCCGCATGGTGCCGATGCGCCTGCTGCCGTTCCGGGTGATCTGCGTGCTCGGCCTCAACGATGGTGATTTCCCGCGTCGCGACCCGGCCGCCGGCCTCAACCAGCTCACCGCCGAACTGGATACGCCGCGCCGCCGTCCCGGCGACCGCTCCACCCGCGAAGACGATCGTTTCCTGTTCCTGCAGTTGTTTGCTGCTGCGCAGGACGTGTTCTACCTCAGCTACCTCGGCGCGGACCCGCGCGATGGCAGCGTGCGCGAACCCTCGGTGCTGGTCAGCGAACTGATCGATGCCGCCGCGGCCTATCACCTCGATCCGTCGACCGCCACGCGGGACTTCACCGTGCGCCACGCGCTGCAGCCGTTCTCGCCGGCCGCCTTCGGTGACGGCGATCCACGCCGCTTCAGCTACCGCCGGCAGTGGCACCCGGCCGCCGGGCGGCTGGGCGGGCAGCGCGGCGGCCTGCTGCCGTGGTTCGACGCCGCACTGCCGCCGCCGGTGGACGACGCGGTGGAAGAAGAGGTCTCGCTGGAGAGCCTGCGTCGTTTCCTGTGTGATCCGGCCGGGCAGTTCCTCGCACAGTCGCTGGGCCTGCGCCTGGCCGACGACGTCGAGGACGTCGACGACCTGGAGCCGCTGGTGCTGTCCTCGCGTGGGCCGGAGAAGCGCAGTGTGCAGCTGGCCGTGGTGCAGGCCACCCTGGCCGGTGACGGCGAGCCGCTGTACCCTCGGCTGCGCGCACGCGGGCTGCTGCCGTCGGGCATCCTCGGCGAGCGCCAGTTTGAAGTGGAGCGGCTCAAGACCCGCCCCTATGCCACGGCCATGCTGGGCTGGTTGCAGGGCACGCCGCTGGAGAGCCGCCGCTATGAAGTGGAGATCGACGGCGTTCGCCTGCATGGCCGGGTCGGTGATCGCCATCCCGAAGGCCTGGTGCGCCTGCGCGCCGGCGCCCTCAACGGCAACGCGGTGATCCGCCAGGGGCTGGACTGGCTGCTGGCCAACGCCGCCGGCGATGCCTTGCCGCTGGTGCAGTTCTACGACGGCGGTGATGCCGGCCCCGGTCCGCATGCATTGCCTGCCTTGACCGTGCCCGCAGCACGCGCGGCATTGCGCGCGCTGCTGCAGCTGCGCCAGCGCGGGCTGCGCGAACCACTGCGCTTTGCGCCCTATACCGGCTGGGTGCTGTTCAACGCGCCGGTGGAAAAGCAGCGCAGCGAAGGCTGGAAACAATGGCATGGCAGCGACCGCAGCTGGGGTGAAGCCAACAGTGATGCCTGGCAGCTGCTGCTGCGTGGCGCCGACCCGTTCGCCGACGACGCCAGTTACGCCGACCTGCTGCGCAACAGCCAGGTGGTCTTCAGCGCCGTGCGCGAAGGGCGCAGCTTCGGCAATGATCCACAGGCGGGCCACGCATGAGCAGCGGTGCCGAGGGCGCTACCATCAACACGGCCCTGGCTGCGCGCCTGGTCGACCTGCCGCCCGGCGACGATGAAACACCCGATGCGCTGCTGACCCGGCAGGTGCTGCAACGTCATCTGCAGGACGGCACGGAAACCGCAAAAGCGTTGAAGCGGCGCCTGCAGGTAGCCGCCGACGAGATCGACCTGGCTGCGATCTTCACCATCCACGGCTTCTGCACCCGCGTGCTGCGCGAACATGCGCTCGAAAGCGGGCATACCTTCGACCCGCCCGAGCTGCTGGCCAGCGATCGCGAGCTGCTGGAAGAACTGGCGGCCGATCTGTGGCGGGTGCATGCCAACGATCCGGCAACGCTGGAACCGCTGACCTGGTTGTGGTCCCACCCGGATGCGCTGGCGGCTGACCTGCGCGCGCTGCTGGCATCGCCACCGCTGCACCCGCCACTGCAGCCGCTGGCCGTGGACGATCCGCGCCCGGCGCTGCAGGGCGCGGCGGCGGAACTGTCGATGGCCGTGCGCGAGCACGGTGAGCGCTTCTTCCTGGACCTGTGCGAAGCGGTCGACAACAAGTGGATCAACGGCGTTTCCTACAAGCTGGGCTGGCTGCACCCGCTGGGCCGGCAGCTGTTGGGCTGGGCCGAGCGCGGCGACGCAGYCGAACTGTTGTCCAGCGACCGCTTGCCGGCGCTGCTGCCCGATGCGCTGGTGGCCAAGACCAACAAGAAGTCCGCCGACCGCACACCGTCCTCGCCGCTGCAGGCACCGCTTGAGCGCTACGTGGCACTGCTGGCGCAGCGCGAACAATGGCTGCGTGCCACGGCACTGAACTTCCTGCACGCCCTGCGCGAGGAAGCCACCCAGCGCCTGTCGGTGCTGAAGCGCGTGCGCCGCGTGCAGACCTACGAGA
>NZ_JBFTNR010000084.1:0-8575 GCF_056665995.1 Stenotrophomonas sp. 05L44_2 | reverse complement strand
GTGAGCTCACCGGCCTTCACCGGTCCGCGATCACCGCTGGGGTCGCCGGACAGTGCCGCGTTGACCATTCCGGCAATCTGCTCACCCTGCGCATGGCCGCGCAGGTCGAAGGTGAATTCATAGCGGCGCTGCGCCCTGTCTTCCTGGCCGTCGGCGCCGTAGGCGCTGACCCGGGTTGCCGGCAGGTTGCCGTTGTACTGCACGCTGCGCAGTTCGGTGCGGCTGCCGTCCTCGCGACTGACCTGCACCACATCACCGCTGTTGCGTGCACCCGCCAGGTCCAGGCCGAACGTGTCGCCATAGCCGACCTTCAGCCGCGCCTGCGAACTCATGCCCAGCCGCTCGACCGTCGCCAGATCCTGCACGCCCGGGGTCTGGCCGCTCAGCGTGCCGTTGTCGATGAACTGTTCATAGGCCTGGCGGCCTTCGGCTTGATCCAGGTCGAACGTGGCAGTGCGGACGGCAGCGTGACCGAGCGCGTCCTGCCGACCGGCAATCGCGCTGAACCTGCCGGCACTGAATCCCATGCCGTTGAAGGCTTCCACCGCCTCGTTCGGCCCGGTGGTGACGCGCACCCGGCCATCATCCAGGCGATCCACGCGGTAGCTGGCACCGCTCGCCTCGGTCGTCTGGCTCTGCATGGCGATGTGGCGGAAGCTGCCTTCCAGTGCGGTGCCGGTGAACTGCTGGCCATCCAGGGTGACGCTGCCCCCCTTCGGAATGGTCTGCGGATCAAACGGGTTGATGCGGGTGGGATCGACGTCCACCGCCTCGCTGGGCAGGCTGACCCTGTAGCGCCCGCGTACGCCGGTGCTGCTGGTGTCCTGGAAGCCGGCACCTTTCGCGCTTGCCCCGACCACCGACTCCATCGTGAGCAGGTAGTCCCTGCCGCCATCGGGCGTCGGGCTGCCGGCCATGTTCAGCGACGTCCCCTGGAACTGCGATGCGAGACTGGACGCTGCGCGCTTGTGCTCGGTACCCACTTTCAACGCGCCGTCGCCCTCGTTCAACGTGACCGAGTAACCACCGGCGGCGGCCCGCACCTCGCTGTTGGCCGAGGTGTAGGTCGGATCGAACGACGCCGAGGCGGCATCGCGCGGCGCATCCTGGGTTGCGCCTTCCTTGCTGGTCTGGGCATTCATGCCGTGACCTCCTTGAACAGTGACGCGCTGATTATAGGACGCGGTGTGCGCAGCACGTTCACATCGCGCCGCAGCCGCATCTACGATAGTGATGACCATCCCATTCCACGCCGAGGGTCCATGCCCCACTCCCTCGCCCGCCCGCAGCGATGGCGCCGTCACGGCCGCAAGCTGCTGCCGTACCTGCTGGGCCTGTATCTGCTGTACCTGTTGGCAGGCAATGTTTTCCTCAATACGCCGCTGTTCGATCAGGTCACCAATCGCAAACCGCACAAGTTCGTGATGTCCACCGGCCCGGCGATCACGCTGCTGCCGGGGCATGTCATCGCCTGGAATGTGCAGATGCGCGGCCACGTCAATCACACGGTGTATGTGCTGCGCGCGGACCGCGCCAGTGCACGCTTGGCATTGCTGCCGCTGTTCCAGCGCGAGGTGCGCGTGCCGTCGCTGCACGCGACCGGGGTGGCCGCCGAGATCGCGCGCGTGGAGGAGGCCATTCCCTCACCACCGCGCGGCGATCGCGGCTGGACGTTGCGGTTCGATGCCATTCATAGCGAAACCATCCGCAGCGTCCGCGTGGGCAAGCTGTTGATCGTTGGCCAGGGCAGCGGCACGGTCGGTTTCGTGAAGCAGCTGCGTGGTGGTCCCTCGGAACTGCTGGACTCGGAGGTGGCGTTCGCTGATGCCGACGTCAGCCTTGACGGCACCCAGCTGCTCGGCGACATGCAGCTGAAGACGCAGTTCTCCTACCCACGGCATTACCGCGACCAGGCACCCGGGCTGGCAAAGCTAGGGCTGCTGCATGCCGTGCTGGAGGTGCAGGCGCGCAGCCAGGGCCTGCGCCTGGATACGGACACGCAACGTCCTTCCATTGCCAGCGCCGCCGTGCCGGGGCAGCTGCAGGCCGCGATCACCCTGGACCAGGGCGCGCTTCAGCCCGGCAGCCATGCGGTCTGGCGCGTTCCCCTGCAGATGGGAGCTGGCGCCCCCGACCGCGGAACGCTGGCAGTGCAGCTGGACGCCGCCCGCGATATCCGCCTGCAGGCGCGGTTGCCGCAGCGCGAGGGCACAGGCGCTGCGCTGGACGCGGATCTGACCATCACCGGGCGGCACATTCCATTCGCCGAACCCAGCGAGATGCTGGGCCGCACCTCCGGAACAGTCAAGGGCGAATGGACCTTCACCTCGCTCAACTGGATTCCCGCACTGTTCGTGCAGAAACCCTGGTTCCAGCTGCAGGGCGGTGGCGTGCTGCGCGCCGACCTGCGCCTGCAGAACGGCGAGCTGGCCGCTGGCAGCAGCGTCGATATACCTGCGGCGCGGGCGGTGGCCGAAGTGGCCGGCGTGCACATGCAGGGAACGGCCAGCGCCCATGGCCAACTGCAGGCCGGGACGCCGACGCACGCCGTACTGGCAGTGAAGCTTCCCACGTTCAATGCGCGTGCAGGCGGCGCCAAGGGTGCCACGCTGTTCGATGGGCGCGACCTGGCACTGACACTCACCGGTGACGGTCGCCTGCGCGAGCTGCGCAAGGGCGTGCGCGCCCAGCTGCGCTTCGATGACGCGAGCATTCCAGACCTCACCGCCTACAACCGCTACCTGGGCAACGGCCAGGTGCGGCTGCTGGGAGGCGCTGGCCAGGTGAGCGGAGACGTTGAACTCGATACCCAGGGCCGGGTTGGCAATGGCAGTGTCCGCCTGCGCAGCCAACGCGCACGCCTGCAGGTGGCCGGGCTTGGCCTGCAGGGCGACGCCCGCCTTGATGGCAGGCTGCGGCGTGGTGATTTCAGCCAGCGCCGCTTCGATCTGGGCGGTAGCGTGATCGAGCTGCGCAACGTGCAGGTGGGTGAGCAGCAGCGTTCACAGCCGTGGTGGGGCCGGGTCACCATCGCCCGCGGTGACATCGATGCGCAGTCACCGTTCCAGGTGGACGCACGCGCGGATCTTGCCATGCGCGACGCGGGCCCGCTGCTGGCGCTGTTTGCCGAGCGCAGCGATTACCCGCGCTGGGCATTGTCGCTGCTCGACTCCGGCCAGGTGGATGCGCATACCCGCCTGCGCTGGCGCGCCGGGCATCTGGTACTGGATGGACTGCAGGCGGAGAACGAGCGCCTTTCGCTGCGTGCGCGGCTGGATCTGCTGGACCAGCGCAAGCGTGGCGACCTCTACCTTCGCTGGGGCCTGCTGGGTGCCGGCATCGAGCTGGATGGGCAGCGCCGCCAATGGCATCTGGCCGGTGCGCGGGAATGGTTCGACGGTCGGCCCGCGTTGCTGCCCGGTGCTGCAGCGGCCAGCGACGGTGGCACGGCGGACTGACCCGAAGGCTGCATCCAGTCGCGACGCCTTTACGTACAACCCACTACCGCAGTTCGCGATAGTGCAGGAGGAAAGACACCGTGAATGTCCGCAGGCAAGCAGTTGGCCTTCTGGGCTGGGCCATCGTCACTTTTCTGGCCGCCGCACTGGGCGCGCGTGCCTCGATCTCGSCAGCGGATTTCTACGCAAGCCTGACGTTGCCGGCATGGGCACCGCCGGCCAGCATGTTCGGTCCGGTGTGGACGGTGCTGTACGCATTGATGGCGTTGGCGGCGTGGCTGGTGTGGCGCCAGGGCGGATGGCGCGCGGCCGCGCCTGCGCTGGCACTCTATCTGCTGCAGCTGGCCCTCAACGTGCTGTGGAGCTGGCTGTTCTTCGGCTGGAAACAGGGGGCGTTGGCGTTCGCTGACATCGCACTGTTGCTGGCGCTGATCGTGGCCACGATCGTGGCCTTCCATCGCGTGCGTCCGGCGGCGGCATGGCTGCTGCTGCCTTACCTGGCATGGGTGACGTTCGCCAGCGCGCTCAACTACGCGGTGTGGCAGGCCAATCCGGCCGTGCTTTAGCCGGGCAATGCCTGAGGGCCTTGCGCTGCGGGCCGCCACTGGCGCAGCGCGCTGCCCCTGAAGGCCTGCTCACCGCAGCCGGTCGGGCAGCGCAGTACACGCGCGGCAGACGTGCTGACAAGCCCATCGCCCTCCTGCGCCTTGAATACGACCTCGCAGCACAGGCAGCGCGCCACCAGTGAATACAGATGGACGATGCGGCCGCTGCCGGGATCCTGCAGTGCGTTGACATCCAGCAGGTCGAAACGGCCGTTTTCAGGCGCTGGGCGCGATGGGCGAAGCAGGGAAGAGGATGGCTGCAGGTTCACGTCGATGCGTCACAGAAGGATGAGCGACGACTGTAGTAGGCGCGATGTGCAGCAGATGTGCACCGCACCCATCAGGTTGCAGCAGCGCCACCCAGCCGGTTGATCTGCGCACATTCCAGCACCGCCGGCGGCTCCGGCATCGTCGCCAGCACGATCATCGCGCGGCCGATGGCTTCGTTGCTGGTCACCAGTGAGGGCAGGACGCGGCCCGCCGCCGCCATCAGGGGACCGCCAAAGCGATACAGCGGCTTCAACGCCGCATGACGGGTGCCGGTCCCCGCAACCGGGCGCACCCCGGCGGGACGCAGCATGACGGTGCGCACCGCGAGCTGCGCCAACGCGGCCTCGGTCTCGCCCTTGATGCGCAGGGGCATGATCCGGCTGTGGGGATTGGCATGGGCGCCGGAGACATACAGGAACCGGCCGTCCGGATTCGCCTCGGCCCATGCTGCAGCCACGGCAAGGGTGGCATCGAGCGTCACCTTCCGATACTCGTCCTCGGCGGTGCCGACCGGCGGTGCTCCGGCACAATAGAAACACGCATCGAATCCGGCCAGCTGCGGGCCCACACCACGGGCATGCTGGAAATCGGCCAGCACGATCTGCTCGATACGCGCGTCGAGCCGGGCCTTGCCGCGGACCAGGGCAGCGGTGCGCGCCACCTGCGGCGAAGCGAGGCAGGCACGGGCAACGCCCTGCCCGACCAGTCCGGTCGCGCCGGTCAGCAGAATCCGCAGCGGGCGTGTTTCGTACATGCGTTGACCTTGAAGAAGCCTAGAGTTTCACGAAGCGCTGGATCCGGCGGGCCAGCCAACCACTGAATACCAGCGGCGCATCCAGCGCGGAAACGCAGATGCACGGTACGCCCGGCGCCGTTACCGGCTGGTGCTCGACCTCCTCGTCCAGGTCGGCCACATCGCCGGGCGCGAACAGACCCAGCGCATCATTGTAGGAACCCCGCAGGATCTGTGTCAGTTCGCTGCGTCCATGGCTGTGCATCGGCAGGCATTTGCCCGGCGCGATCTTCAGCATGATCAGCGACGGCATCTGCTCGGCACGGATGCAATGCACTCCCGGCGCCATCCAGCGCCAGTGCAGCCGGCCCAGCGAATCGCCGAAGTACGGATGCAGCGACGTCGGCAGATGGTCCGGATCCGCCTCGGGGCGTTCGCGCGGCATCGACCGCAGCGGGCCTGGCACCGCGTCGGCCTGGACCTCGACGAGCTGCGCAAGCATCGCTTCGCGCAGGCCCGCCCGCCGCGCCTCATCCGCCACGGGCTGGGTCTGCTCCAGCAATGCGGCACCGATGGCCTCCGCTTCGCGCAGCCGCTGGCGGCAGTGCGGGCACTGCTCCAGATGGGTGCCGGCGACGATGCTCAACGGTGCCGGCAGAGCACCGGCGGCGTAGCTCATCAGCGTCGACTCATGCAGGTGGTGGTGCGGATTCATGGTGCACCCCCGACCTTCGACTGCAACTGCAGGAACGCTCGTCGCAGGTGTGATTTGACCGTGCCCAGCGGCATCCCAAGCGCCTGCGCGATCTCGCTGTGGCTCTTGGCCTCGAAGTAGGACATGCGAACCAGACGCGCCTGCGTGGCCGGCAGTTCATTGATGCGCTGGCGCAGGCGGGCATGGTCGGCAAACTGCTCGGCGCTGCTGCGCTCGCCGACGTCGGCGGCAGCGGCGTCTTCCACGGCTTCCTGCACCTGCATCCAGCTGCGTTCGCGACGCACGCGGTCGATGTGCAGGTTGCGACCGATGCGATACAACCAGGTGCTCAGCGCACCTTGGGCAGGATCGAACTCGGCCGCGCGCAGCCACAGGCGCAGCAGGCATTCCTGGGCCAGCTCTTCGGCCACCGCTGCGGGTGCCCCAAGGCCACGCAGATAAATGCACAGGCGCGGCATGAAATGGTCGTAGATGCGCATGAAGCAGTCACGATCGCGCAGCCGGGCGACGCCATCCATCTCGCCGTTCCAGTTCGTTGGCTCGTTGCTGGGCTGCTGTGAACTGGACACGATCCGCGCGGTGTCGAAGGGATGGGAGGGACTGGCGGGAGGACGGTACATCGGCGGGGGCTGCCGTTGGGTGAAGAGGAGTCCTCCCCTCTACGCACGGTGGCGCCCGTTGGATGCACCCGGGATGGGTGCCAACGTGCATCCAGCCGGCGCCGGCGCGCGTACAGGCCCGCAAGCCTCCCATGGATCGCCCCGATGCGTCTTGCCTGGTTGCTGCTCTGCATGCCCTGCGCCGCTTCGGCCGCGCCGCTGCTGCGTTCGGAGGGCGTGGCCACCCTGGCCAACGGAGTCATTGCCTACCGCGAAGTGCATTGGCAGCGCGGCGCCGGCGATGGCAGCGAACGCTGGGTGGAATACCTTTGCCCTGCGGGCCAACCTTTCGCCCGCAAGCAGATGCCCGCCGCCACCCGGCCGCAGGTGCGGGGCTATGTGCTGCAGGACGCCCGCAGCGGCCAAGCGGCCGATGTGAGGGTCGGCCCCGGCGTGGTCCGGGTCGACTGGAAGGAGGACACGTCCACGCCTTCCCGAACCAAGCAGCTGCCGCTGCCCCCGGATGCCGTGATCGACGCCGGCTTCGATGCCGCCGTGCGGGCCCACTGGCGCACGCTGCAGGGTGGAGCACCGGTCAGCCTGCCTTTTCTGGTGCCCGGCCGGCAACGCTTCTACCCCGTGCAGGTGCAGTACCAGGGCCCGGTGCGCTGGCAGGGGCTTTCCGCCCATGCGGTGAATGTCCGCCTTGATACCTGGTTCGGCGCGGTGGCCCCACGTCTGTCCTTGGTCTACGCCGATGCTGATCGCCGCCTGCTCGAGTTCCGTGGTACCAGCAACCTGCGCGATGCACGTGGCGATTATCCGCAGGTGACCGTGCGCTTCGCCGCGCCCGCAACMGAGCAGCCGGAGCAGCGCTGGCGCACTGAGCTGCAGCGACCGCTGGTAGCGAGCTGTGGTGTTACGAGCAGGTGAACGCGCAGTCTGTTGCAATCCACTGCATCCAACCTGCACCGCAACGCGTAGAGGTAGGCAATCGACTCCCTCGGGCTTCCGTCCATGGCATCCGCAGCGCCTCCACTCCGCAGACGTTCGCGCCTGTTGCGCACCTTCCAGCGCTGGTTCGACACCGATGCCGGAAGCGAAACGGCGATCGACGGCAGCCAGGGTGACCGCATCGACTGGCTGCGCGCCCTGCCCTTCGCGCTGCTGCACGTGGCCTGCCTCGGGGTGATCTGGGTGGGCGTGTCCTGGACAGCGGTTGCCGTCGCAGTGTTCCTGTACGCGATCAGGATGTTCGCCATCACCGCGTTCTATCACCGCTACTTCTCGCACCGGACGTTCGAGGCATCGCGCACCGTGCAGTTCGTGTTCGCGGTCATCGGCGCCGCCAGCGTGCAGCGTGGCCCGCTCTGGTGGGCAGCGCACCACCGCCACCACCACCGCCACGCCGATCAACCGCAGGACCCGCATTCCCCGCGCCAGGGCGGGTTCTGGCGCAGCCATATGGGTTGGTTCCTCACCCGTAGCGCCTTTGCCACCGATCTGCAGCGCATTCCCGATCTGGCCCGCTACCCCGAGCTGCGCTGGCTGGACCGGTTCGACACCGTGGTTCCCGTGTTGCTGGCCGCTGCGCTGTATGGTGTGGGTGCGGTGCTCGAGCGTGTGGCACCGGGCCTGCATACCTCCGGCCCGCAGATGCTGGTCTGGGGCTTCTTCATCTCCACCGTGGTGTTGTTCCACGCCACGGTCACCATCAATTCGCTGGCGCACCGATTCGGCCGGCGCCGCTTCGAGACCCGTGATGACAGCCGCAACAACCTCTGGCTGGCGCTGCTGACCTTCGGCGAAGGCTGGCACAACAACCATCACTTCTTTCCCGGCACCGCCCGCCAGGGCTTCCGCTGGTGGGAGATCGACATCAGCTGGTATGGCCTGCGCGCAATGGCTGCGCTGGGCCTGGTGAAGGGCCTCAAGCCGATCCCGGCCTGGGTACTGGCCAAGGCGAGGCACTGACATGCGTATCGCGGTCATCGGTTCCGGAATCGCGGGTCTGGCCAGTGCGTGGTGGCTGGACGGCGAGCATGACGTCACCCTGTTCGAGGCCAACGACTACCTGGGCGGCCACACCCACACCCACGAGGTGACGGTGGACGGCCGCAGGATGGCGGTCGACACCGGGTTCATCGTCTTCAATCCGCACCATTACCCGCTGCTGTCGGCGTTGTTCGACGAAC
>NZ_JBFTNR010000083.1:0-8650 GCF_056665995.1 Stenotrophomonas sp. 05L44_2 | reverse complement strand
GTTGTGCGGTCATCCCCTACTTCCATCGCCGCGAAGGCGGGAAGTACTTCCTGAAGATCGGCGCGCCGCTGGAGAATTTCCCCAGCGAGGACGTCGAAGCCGATACCGCGCGGGTCAACCAGGCCATCGAGCAGATGGTGCGCGAGGCACCGGACCAGTACCTGTGGATCCATCGCCGCTTCAAGCGCCAGCCAGGCGGGCGCAGCGATTTCTACAAGTGACGTGAGATTTGGATGGCTCATCCACGCATGGCGTGGATCTACTGGGAATGCCGATCAGTAGATCCACGCCATGCGTGGATGTTCTCTCTTCCGATGCCGGAATCTACAACGGCCAACGACACCAGGCGTGAGGGTAGTCCCCCAGCCCACCAGCCAATCCGGCCCGCACCGGATTGCCCAGGATGTACATCGCGTTGTCATGAAGGGATTCATCGGTACGCACCGCATGGTCGTGATAGCCGTGCTGCCAGAGCGGCCCTTTTCGTCCCGATATCCGGTTCAGCTGCCGGCTGCTGCGTGATTTCARCAACGCCATGCACTGGGCCAGCGTTCCCTTCTGCAGCTCCATCAACCAGTGCAGGTGGTCGGGCATCACCACCCAGGCGAGGCTGTGGCTGATGCCGCTGCGTTCGACGAAGCGCAGCGCGTCCACCAGCACAGCGACATTGCCTGCGTCGGAGAAGAATGGCTCCCGGCCACGCGTTGTTGTGGTCAGGGAATAGACATTTCCCGTGCGGGAGTAGCGACCGTAGCGGAGTCTGGGGCTTGCCATGGGGACAGACTGCGGTTTGCCCGATCATCCTTGCATTGGCGGACCACCCTGCGGCCAGTCGGGAAAAGCCGCGACACCGGCCAATGTTCATGGGAAAGCCCATCCACGCATGGCGTGGATCTACTGCTCCCCCGCCAGACACGTCCCCGGAGATCCACGCCATGCGTGGATACGACCAGCCACCCCGCACAATCCAGTAAATCCAAGCCATGCGTGGATAGGCCCCAACCCGCACACGCAAGTAGATCCACGCCATGCGTGGATACGACCAGCCACCCCGCACAATCCAGTAGATCCACGCCATGCGTGGATAGGCCCCAACCCGCACAATCCAGTAGGTCCACGCCATGCGTGGATAGGACGTTCCCCAACCCCGCACAATCCAGTAGATCCACGCCCTGCGTGGATGCGGAGATTACCCGGCGCCCGGCTGATCGTCCGGTTCGCGCGCCAGCAACGTGCCGACGAACAGCGCGGCGAGCAGGACGGTCAAGCCGCCCCAGAACGCGGAATAGAACGCCAGGTGCGTATTGAGCGGGAACACGGTGACCGCCAGTGCCAGCATTGCCGGGCGTGCACGTTCGCGCGCCGGGGCCGGGGCGAAACGCCATGCCCGCCATGCCTGTGCCACCGCCGCCAGCCACAGCAGCAGCCCCAGCACACCTGTCTCAGCCAGGATCTCCAGCACGATCTGATGGGCGTGCAGCGCGGGCATGGTGCCCCACACCGCCGGTCCTTCATCCGCAACGCAGTGGGGATAGGCATCGCGGAAGCCGCGTGCACCGACACCATTGATCGGGTGTGCTTCGATCATGCAGGCCGCCGCACTCCAGATGCGGGTACGACCGGACAGTGCCTGCTCGACCCCATCCTCGCCACCGCCCCAGGCCATTGCCGTGCGCGCCACACGCTCACGCAGCTGCGGCACGCTGGCGGCCAGTACGCTCGCCGAGAGAATACCCACCAGCGCGAGCAGGCCCAGCCGCTTCCATCCCAGCTGGCGCACGCCGCTGTAGGCGACCACCAGGCCGAAGGTGATCCATGAGGCACGCGAGCCGGCCAGCAGCAGCACCACGCCCACCGCGGCGACGGCCAGCAACCAGCCCGCATTGCCGAAACGGCGCGCCACCGGCAACAACAGGAACGGCGAAAGACTGGCCAGCACCTGGCCGAATTTCAGGTTGCACGGCCCAAGCGCGCCGCTGAGACGGTCGGCCAGCGCGGCTTCTTCAGCCGGGCACAATGCGTGGCCGCTGATGGCCAGCTTGATCTGCTGCAGCGACCAGAACCAGGGGCTGGTGCCTGCCAGTGCCTGCACCAGCGCATCAAGCGTCCACAGGCCGGTGATCACCGCCAACCCACCCAGGGTCAGGCGCCGCCGCTGCGGGGTGGCCACGGCGATCGCCACCAGCCACATGAAAGGCAGATAGCGCAGCCCGGCCGCAGCCTTGGTCCACGACGCCGAAGGGTCCACGGCATCGAAGGCCGAGAACGCCTGCGGCAACCAGTAGCCGAGGAAAAGAATCGATGTCAGTGCCCACGCTGCCGGGCTCAGCAGATGAGGGCGATGCTGCACCCGGCGGATGACCATGCGTGCGGCGGCGTACAACGCCCCCAGGCCCAGCACTGTTTCGGCGATACCCGGCAGCGGCCACAACGCGACGTAGGCCAGCACCCACCAGGGTGCCCAGCGGCCGGCGCGCTCATCGCGCAGGGGCGGCGTGGCGTCAGCCAGCGAGGTCGGCATAAAGACGGAGGGTATCGCGCTGCATGGCCTGCAGGGTAAACGGGATACGGCCTGGCAGCGACGGCGGCTGTGCCAACAGGGCCAGCGCACGTTCACCCAGCAGCTGCGCATTGCCCAGCGGCACGGCGCCACTGGGTTGCAGCTGCTGCAGCAGTTCGCCGACCCCACCATGGTTCCAACCCAGCACCGGGCGGCCGACCGACAACGCTTCGACCACGGTGCGACCAAAGGCTTCCGGTTTGTCCGACAGCTGCAGCACCAGATCGCTGGCGGCGTACGCCTGGGCGATGCGCGCAGTCGGCGTGCTGATGTGCACCGCCCCGGTCACGCCCAGTGCGGCCGCCTGCCTGCGCAGCTCTGCCACATAGGCTTCCCGGCCAGGCTCGTCGGTGCCCAGCATCCACAACTGTGCCGGCACGCCTGCTGCACGGACATCGGCAAGCAGCTGCAACGCGTGGGCGTGCCCYTTCAGGCGSGTGCCGCGACCGGGCAGCAGCARCAGCGGTCCGTCGACCTGGGCCAGCCACGGGTAGTCGGCCGCCAGCGCCAGCCGGGGGCGCCGATCAGCGCGTGCCACGCGCGGGAACTGGCTGACATCCACCCCGCGCGGGATCACCTRCAGCCTGTCGTGCGGCACCGTCGGGTAATGCGTGTGTACGTAGTCGCGCACGCTGTTGGACACACAGATCACGCGTTCGCCGCTGGTCATCACCGCGCTGTAGCGGCTGGGCGAATTCAGCCCATGCACGGTAGTCACCCAATGCGGGCGTTGCGCCGGCTGCATCGCACGGATCGCGTACAGCCCCAGCCACGCCGGCAGGCGCGAACGGGCGTGGACGATGTCGGCGCCCACTTCGGTGAACAGGCGACGCAGGGTAGGCAGATGGCGCAGCGTCAGCAGCGACTTGCGGCCGATATCCAGGGTCAGGTGCTCGGCACCGCTGTCGAGCAGCGGCTGCACCAGGCGACCACCAGCGGACACCACCAGCGCGCGATGGCCGGCAGCGACCAGGGCCGCGGCGATTTCAAGGGTCGAGCGCTCGACACCGCCGGAGTGCAGCGCCGGCAGCAACTGCACCACGGTCAATCGGCGCATCGAGGGGGCAGCCGTTTAGTCGGCCAGCACGAACACGGCGCCGCAGTAAGCACACTGCGCTTGCCCGTTGGGTTCGTCTTCGATCGGCAGGTACACCCGCGGATGCGAGTTCCACAGCGCCATTTCCGGGGTCGGGCAGCTCAGCGGCAGATCGCTGCGGTGCACGGTGTAGCGCTTTTCGGCGTTGGCGGGCGCGGTGGCGGTATGGCTCATGGCGGATGTCGATGAACGGATTGCGAGGCCTGCGATTCTAGCATCTGGGCCCGGCAAACACCGTGCGCGGCGTGGCCGCTGCGCGCGGCGGCCCGCTTGCAGCCTTCGCCGGTGCAGCCACGTGCGACCGCCCTGCCCCTCCCGCGCTGCCGTTGCCCTGCCCCATCGGCGGGAAATCCCAGGCAGGCCAGTCAGTTCCGCGCGGAATCGGCCGTCGTTCGAATTTCCCGCATTTGGATCGAACTAAATGGCACTTGTCAGGGCGCTGCCGGCTGTTGCAGCATCGGCAGCGATCCATTCCTGACCCGATCGCATGGCCCGTCCCCCACCGGACCTGCATCGCCTCCCGACTGCCCTGCGGCGGAAGGGGCGATGCTGTCCGTGGTGTTCGCCGATGCGGGTTCTGCCTGCCGCCTGCCCTACCGGGAGACCCTGCATGACCCTGTCCGATCCGCGCCGCGCCCTGCTTCCGCTCGCCCTGGCCCTGGCCTGTGCGACCACTGCGACGCCGGTGCTGGCGCAAGGGCTGCAGACCTCCTTCGAGCCGGGCGAACCGGCACCGGCCAGGTCCGATGGCACCTTGTCCGTCGACGTCGGCAGCGGCCCCGGCGCGCCGTACGCGGCCAAGCGCAACGTCGGCTACAGCGGCCTGCATGCGTTGCACTACAGCACCAGTGGCGGCCAGGCACGCCGCGAACTGTTCAAGACCGATCTGCCCATCGACACCGACACCACGCTGTCCTGGCTGGTACTGCCGGAGATCGTCGGCAAGGACACCGTGGCCTCCACCTATGTCTCGCTGGACCTGCTGCTGGACGATGGCAGCCGCGTCTCCGCCAGCGGCGCGCGCGACCAGCACGGCGTAGCGCTGGGCGCACGGGCGCAGGGCGATTCGAAGACGTTGTACCCGCAGCAGTGGGCGCGCAAGGCGGTCAGGCTGGGCGACATGCCGGCGCTGAAGGGCCGCCGCGTGCTGGCCATCGAGCTCGAGGTGGCCAGCGCCAATGGCGCGCCTGTGTCGGGCTGGATCGACGACGTGCGCCTGGACGTGCAGCCACGGCAGGCGCCGCAGCGCGTCTCCGACTGGGTACTGACCACGCGCGGAACCCAGGCCAACGGCACCTTCTCGCGCGGCAACAACTTCCCGGCCACTGCGGTACCGCACGGCTTCAACTTCTGGACGCCGGTGACCGATGCCAGCGCACTGAACTGGCTGTACCGCTGGAACGAGCAGAACGATGCGAAGAACCGGCCGCAGCTGCAGGCGTTGGCGCTGAGCCACCAGCCCAGCCCGTGGATGGGCGACCRCCAGACCTTCCAGGTGATGCCCTCCGCCACGCGCGGTGTGCCCGAAGCGGACCGCAGCAAGCGGGCGTTGTCCTTCGACCGCACGCAGGAAAACGCGCGCCCGTACCGCTACGACGTGCGYTTCGACAACGGCATCGCCGCGTCSATCGCSCCCACCGACCATGCCGCGYTGTTCCGCTTCGAGTTTCCCGAAGGTGGCGACGCCAACCTGCTGTTCGACAACGTCGATGCCCGCGGCGGACTCACCCTCGATGCCGCCACGCAGACGTTGACCGGCTACACCGATACCCGCAGCGGCCTGTCCAACGGCGCCACCCGCATGTACGTGGTCGCCAGCTTCGACAGGCCGTGGCGCAGCAGCGGCCAGATCGGCACCGGCCGCCCGACCGGCTACATCAAGTTCGACCCAGGCAGCGAGCGCCGGGTGACGATGCGCATCGCCACCTCGTTGATCTCCGTCGAGCAGGCGCGGCACAACCTGGCACTGGAAATCGCCGCCGCCGATACGCTGGAAAGCGTGGCCGGACGCGCACAGGATGCGTGGGATGCGCGCCTGGCCCGTTTCGACATCGGCAATGCCAGTGACGACCAGAAGACCACGCTGTACTCCAGCCTGTACCGGCTGTACCTGTACCCCAATTCCGGCCACGAGAATGTGGGCACCGCCGCCGCGCCCGAGTGGCGCTATGCCAGCCAGGCCAGCGCCGCCGATGACAACACCGACGGCAGCGCGACGCGCAGCTTCGCACCGGTGCGCGACGGCAAGGTCTTCGTCAACAACGGCTTCTGGGACACGTTCCGCACCACCTGGCCGGCGTATGCGCTGTTCACCCCGGATGATGCCGGGCAGCTGGTACAGGGTTTCATCGAGCAGTACCGCGCCGGTGGCTGGGTCGCGCGCTGGTCCTCGCCGGGCTACGCGGACCTGATGGTCGGCACCAGCTCGGACGTCGCCTTCGCCGATGCGTGGCTGAAGGGCATCGGTGGCTTCGATCCGGAAGAGGCCTACGCCGCAGCGCTGAAGAACGCCACCGTGGTGCCACCGGACCGCCACGTCGGCCGCAAGGGCATGGATCGTTCGACGTTCCGCGGCTATGCCAGCGCCGACGTGCATGAAGGCATGTCGTGGACGATGGAAGGTGCACTCAACGATTTCGGCATCGCCAACATGGCCGATGCCCTGGCCAAGCGCGCGACGACACCGTCCGCACGCGAACGCTACGCCACCGAGGCCGACTATTTCCGCCACCGCGCCGGCAGCTACGCGACGTTGTTCGATCCGGCCGCCGGCTTCTTCCAGGGCCGCAGGCCCGATGGCAGTTGGCGCCTGCAGGCCAAGGACTACGACCCGCGCGTGTGGGGCCACGACTACACCGAGTCCAATGGCTGGACGTTCGCCTTCACCGCCGCGCACGATGGCGAAGGCCTGGCCGCGCTGTACGGTGGCCGCGACAAGCTGGCCGCCAAGCTCGATACCTTCTTCGCCACCCCGGAAACCGCCGACGCCGCATTCGCCGGCTCCTACGGCGGCACCATCCATGAGATGACCGAAGCGCGCGACGTGCGCATGGGCATGTACGCGCACAGCAACCAGCCGGCACACCACATCCCGTGGATGTACCTGTATGCCGGGCAGCCGTGGAAGACCCAGCAGCATGTGCGCGAGATCCTGTCGCGGCTGTATGTCGGCAGCGAGATCGGCCAGGGCTATCCGGGCGAYGAGGACAACGGCGAGACCTCGGCGTGGTACGTGCTGGCYTCGCTGGGCCTGTAYCCGCTGCGCATGGGYGCGCCSGARTACGYGATYGGYTCGCCGGCGTTCCAGCATGCGCGCGTCGAGCTGCAGGGCGGCGCGGTGTTGACCGTCAATGCACCGCAGAATTCGCCGGAGAACGTGTACGTGCAGTCGCTGAAGATCAACGGCAAGCCGTGGAGCAAAACCTGGGTGCCGCACGAAGTGATCGCCAAGGGTGCAACCCTGGACTTCGTGATGGGCCCGCAGCCGTCACGCTGGGGCAGCGGCGTGGATGATGTACCGCGCTCGCTGACCGCCCGCGGCCAGCGCCCGCAGTTGCTGCACGATCTGCTCGGCAACGGCGCGCAGGCGGCACTGGCTGATGGCCGCGCCCTGCCCGCGCTGATCGACGACGATGCCAACACGGCCGTGCCGCTGGGCGGCGGCGTGACCATCGCACTGAGCCACGTGGGCGATGGCGTACCGACGATGTACACGCTGACCAGCGGTGACGGCACGATCCGTGGCGGTGAGTGGACGCTGGAAGCGCGTGCCGGCAACGGGCGCTGGGTAACGCTGGACCAGCGACGCGGCGAAGATTTCACCTCGGCGCGGCAGACCCGCCCGTTCCGTATCGCCTCGCCCTCACGCTACGCCGAGTACCGTCTGCGCCTGGCTGCGCCGGGGCGCCTGCAGCTGGCCGAGATCGAACTGTTGGCGCCCTCCCCCCTACAATGACGTCCATGCGCCTACGTTTGCTCCCCCTCGCTCTTGCCGCCCTTGTATTTCCCAGCCTCAGCCACGCACAACCGCAGACCCAGGCCTTCGATGGCCAGGTCAGCCGTGACGGGGTGACCCTGTACTACCAGGATGCCACCGGCGCGCTGGCCGCGCCGGTGCGCAAGCGCATCATCGATACGTTCTACTTTGCTTACCTGCGCGAGCGTGCGGACTTCCGCCCGGCCGCGCCGAACGAAGTGCGCATCGTGATCGATCCGGCGTACAACGGCGTCGCCTTCGTCGGCGACAAGGACAAGGCCAGCACCATCACCATCAATCCGGGCTGGCTGGTCCAGCACCCGGATGACATCGATCTGGTCACCCACGAAGCGATGCACATCGTGCAGGGCTACCCCAGCTACGGCGACAAGCGCGTGCCGGGCTGGCTGGTGGAGGGCATCGCCGACTACGCCCGCGATCGCTACGGCATGAACAACGCCGCTGCCGGCTGGGCGTTGCCGGACAAGCTGAGCCAGGGCCAGACGGTGGAAAGCGGCTACCGGGTGACCGGTGCCTTCCTGAAGTGGGCCGAAGCGGCGCACCCGGGACTGGTGCTGGCACTGGACAAGGATCTGCGCGACGGGCGCTATGCACCGGCGCTGTGGCAGAAGCACACCGGCAAGCCCCTGCCGGCGCTGTGGGCGGAGTATGCCAAGCCGCGCTCCCCGGCCCCTGCGCCGCCGCCCGCGCGACGCGCGAAGCGGCGGTAAGTTCGATGTTGCCGGGGCGATGCCCCGGCCTTCAACGCGACTGCACGAAACCGGCGTACAGCGCGAACAGCTGCTGGAAATACCGCTTGCTCACTCGACTGCGCATGACATTGCTCCGCCCATGGAAAGTTGGTCGGGCCCAGGGTGGGAAGGCCGGTCCGGTCCCTTCCCACGGCCAGGCCGCGTGGGCGTATTGGGCCGCAGCAAGGTTGCAGGGCGATTACCGGGCGGCTGCAGTTCTCCGGTAGCGCCGGGCCATGCCCGGCGGAACATGCCCGGCGGAACAC
>NZ_JBFTNR010000082.1:0-20233 GCF_056665995.1 Stenotrophomonas sp. 05L44_2 | reverse complement strand
GCGCTGTCTTTCGCCGCGGGGACTGCTGCTGTTGCATACCATCGGCAGCAACATTTCGCGTCACCGCACCGATCCGTGGATCGCCCGCTACATCTTTCCCAATTCGATGCTGCCGTCGGCGGTGCAGATCAGCCGGGCGTTCGAAGGGCGCTTCGTGCTGGAGGACTGGCACAACTTCGGTACCGACTACGACCTGACGCTGCAGGCTTGGCGGCGCAACGTGGAAGCGGCGTGGCCACGGCTGGACGCACGTTATGACGAGCATTTCCGGCGCATGTGGCGCTTCTATCTGGCCGGATCGATGGCCAGCTTCCGCTGCCGGCATGCGCAGCTGTGGCAGCTGGTGCTGTCGCCGGAGGGCGTGCCCGGGGGATACGTGGCGCCGCGATGATCTGGAAGAGCATCCACGCATGGCGTGGATCTACTGGGATCACGCAACCCTGCGGTAGATCCACGCAATGCGTGGATGGCGTACAAAAAAACCGCCCGGTCTCCCGGGCGGTTTTCGTTTCACGCTATGCGGTGCCGGCGATCAGTTGCCGGTGCCGGTCAGGCCACGCTTTTCCAGCAGCGGTTCGATCTGCGGCTCGTGCCCGGCGAAATCGCGGAACAGCTGCATCGCATCCACGCTGCCACCCTTGGACAGCAGGGTGGCGCGGAAGTGGTCGCCGTTCTTGCGGCTCAGGCCGCCGTTGTCGCGGAACCACTTCTGGGTGTTGGCGTCGAGCACTTCCGACCAGATGTAGGCGTAGTAGCCGGCCGAGTAGCCGCCCATGATGTGGCTGAAATACGGGGTCCTGTAGCGCGGCGGAACCGGCGCATAGTAGATGCCGTCCTTCTCCAGCGCGGCGCGCTCGAAGGCCATCACGTCCTTGGCGGCCGGGACCTGGTCCGGGCCGATCTGGTGCCAGCGCTGGTCGAGCATGGCGGCGCCCAGGTACTCGGTGGTGGCAAAGCCCTGGTTGAACTTGGCCGCGGCCAGCACCTTGTCCAGCAGTGCCTGCGGCATTGCCGAGCCGTTCTGGTAGTGCTTGGCGTAGTTCTTCAGGATGGCCGGATTGTCGGCCCACATCTCGTTGACCTGCGAGGGGAACTCGACGAAGTCGCGCGGCACCGCGGTGCCCGAGAAGTACGGATACTTCACGTTCGAGAACATGCCGTGCAGGGCATGGCCGAACTCGTGGAAGGTGGTGCTCACTTCATCCCAGGTCAGCAGGGTCGGCTGGCCGGCCGGCGGCTTGGGAATGTTCAGGTGATTGGCCACCACCGGCTTGAAACCGGTCAGCTTGGACTGCGAGACGTACGAGTTCATCCACGCACCGCCGCGCTTGGAGGCGCGTGCGTACGGGTCGAAGATGAAGATCGCCAGCTGGCTGCCGTCGGCATCGAACACGTCATAGACGGTGACGTCATCGTGGTAGACCGGCAGGTCGGTGCGCTGCTTGAAGGTCAGGCCGAATTCCTGGTTGGCGGCGAAGAACACGCCGTTCTCCAGCACGTTCTTCATCTCGAAGTACGGCTTCAGCTGCGATTCGTCGAAGTTGTACTTGGCCTGGCGCACCTTCTCGCTGTAGAAGGCCCAGTCCCACGGCTCCAGCTTGAAGGTCGGCTTGCCGGCGGCCTTCTGTTCCTGGTCGATCATTGCCTGCAGGTCGGCGGCTTCGCGCTTGGCGTTGGCCACCGCTGCCGGGGCCAGCTTGCCGAGCATCGCATTGACCGCTTCAGGGGTCTTGGCGGTCTGGTTGGTCAGGTTGTAGGCGGCGAAGTTGGCAAAGCCCATCAGCTTGGCCTTGTCGGCGCGCAGCTGCATGATGCGCGCGACCAGCGCGGTGTTGTCGAACTCACCGCCGCGGCTGCCGCGGGTGGTGGACGCTTCGTAGATCTTCTGGCGCAGGGCACGGTTGGCCAGGTTGGTCAGCGGCGGCTGGCCGGTGGTGTTGAGCAGGGTGATCACGTACTTGCCGTCCAGGCCACGGGCCTTGGCGGCTTCGGCGGCAGCGGCGATCTGCTCCTTGGACAGGCCGTCCAGTTCCTTGACGTCGTTGACGGTGATCGCCGAAGCGTTCACTTCCGACTGCACGTTCTGGCTGAACTTGGTGCCGAGGTTGGCCAGCTCGGCGTTCATTTCCTTCAGCTTGGTCTTGTCGGCCTCGGACAGCTTGGCGCCGGCGCGCACGTAGTTGTCGTAGTACTTCTCGACCAGGCGCACGCCTTCAGCGTCCAGGCCCAGGGTGGTGCGGCTGTCATACAGCGCCTGGATGCGTGCGAACAGCTTGCCGTTCAGCGCGATCGCATCGCTGTGCGCGGCGAACTTCGCCGAATAGTCGGCCTGCAGCTTCTTGCGGGTGTCGTTGGTGTCGGCGCCGACCAGGCTGAAGAACACGGTGGTCGCGCGGTCCAGGGTGTCACCGCTCTTTTCCAGGGCGATGATGGTGTTGTCGAAGGTCGGCTTGGCCTTGGTGTTGGCGATCGCCTCCACTTCCTTCAGCTGCTGCGCCATGCCGGCGTCGAAGGCCGGGGCGAAGTCGCTGTCCTTGATCTTGTCGAACTGCGGGAAATGCAGCGGCAGCGGRCTGTCGGCGAAGAACGGATTGGCCTGCTGGGCATTGGCAGCGGCGGCCGGGGCGGCGGCGCTGGCCGAATAGGCGGGCAGGGCAAGGCCGAGGGTCATGGCCACGGCAAGGGCAAGGCGGGTGGTCAAGGTCGATACTCCGGTAAGGCAAACAAGGGCCCGAGGGTAACCCGGCCCGGCGCGCCCGCACTTGTGTCAAAAGGCATGTTGGCAAAGCCGCTCCGCAGCAGGGCCACCCCCTGGGCGGCTGCCCGGGTACCATGCAATCACCGCCCACGGCCATCCGCCATGACCACTGCCTACGATTTCAGCTTCCGCGACCTTGAAGGCCAGCCGCAGGCGTTGGCGCAGTACCAGGGCCGTCCGCTGCTGCTGGTCAACGTGGCCAGCCGCTGTGGCTTTACCCCGCAGTACACCGGGTTGGAACAGCTGTGGCAGGACTATCGTGATCGCGGCCTGGTGGTGATCGGATTTCCCTGCAACCAGTTCGGCRMGCAGGAGCCSGGCGAYGCCGCGCAGATCSGCCAGTTCTGTTCGATCGATTACCCGGTCAGCTTCCCGCTGTCGCAGAAGATCGAGGTCAATGGCGAGGGTGCCGACCCGCTGTGGGCATGGCTGTCGCAGCAGAAGCGCGGGCTGCTGGGTATCGCCCGCATCAAGTGGAACTTCAGCAAGTTCCTGGTCGATCGCCACCGCCGGGCATGGCCCGGCGCTACCGAGGCGGCTTATTTCTCGACGAACGCGCGCTCGAACACGTAGTGCCCGGGCGTACCGATGCGCGGCGAAGTCTGGAAGCCACGGCTGTCCAGCACGGTGCGCAGGTCGGCCAGCATMTGCGGGCTGCCGCAGATCATSGCGCGGTCGKTTTCSGGGTTCAGCTCGGGCAGGCCGAGCGTGCGCTGCATCTCGCCGCTTTCCATCAGCGAGGTCAGGCGGCCCTGGTTCGGGAACGGCTCGCGGGTCACCGCCGGGTAGTACAGCAGCTTGTCGCCGACCATTTCGCCCAGGAACTCATGCTCGCGCAGTTCCTTCTCGAAATAATCGCGATAGGCCAGGTCCTTCTCGTAGCGCACACCGTGGCACAGGATCACCTTGTCGAAGCGCTCGTAGGTCTCCGGGTCCTTGATCACCGACAGCCACGGTGCCAGGCCGGTGCCGGTGCCCAGCAGGTACAGGTGCTTGCCCGGGTGCAGGTCGCTGATCAGCAGGGTGCCGGTGGGCTTCCTGCCGACCAGTACCTTGTCGCCTGGCTTGATGTGCTGCAGGCGCGAGGTCAACGGACCGTCCTGCACCTTGATGCTGAAAAATTCCAGCTGTTCTTCCCAGTTGGCGCTGGCGATGGAGTACGCGCGCAGCAGCGGCCGCGCATCGGTCTCCAGGYCGATCATCACGAACTGGCCGTTCTCGAAGCGGAAACCGCTGTCACGGGTGAGGGTGAAGCTGAAGTAGGCGTCGGTCCAGTGGCGGACCTCAAGCACCGTTTCGGCGCCGAAAGCGGAGGACATGGGCGTATCTATCGGAAGTCGTCGGGACAATTCTATCTCAAATGAGACAGGTTCTCATTAGGCGGAACGAGAGGCGTTCTCAGCGATAACCGGCCGCCTGCAGTTCGAACAGTTCGGCATAGCGGCCGCCCTGTGCCATCAGCTGCTCGTGCGTGCCGCTGGCTTCGATCCGGCCATCGGCCAGCACCAGGATGCGGTCGGCCATGCGTACTGAAGAGAAGCGGTGGGAAATCAGCACTGCCGTACGATTATCCGCCAATTCCCTGAACCGCTGGAACACCTCGAACTCGGCGCGGGCGTCCAGTGCCGCGGTGGGCTCGTCCAGGATCATCACCTGTGCATCGCGCATCCACGCACGGGCRATGGCGATCTTCTGCCACTGCCCRCCRGACAGGTCCACGCCCTGCTGGAAGCGSCGGCCGATCTGCTGGTCRTAGCCGYSGGGCAGGGCAGCGATCACTTCCTCGGCCATGCCGCGGCGGGCGGCATCGGAGATCCGCGCGCGGTCGTCCATCGCTTCGACCTGGCCGACACCGATGTTCTCGCCGGCACTGAGGTTGTAGCGCACGAAATCCTGGAAGATCACGCCCAGATTGGCGCGCAGGTCGTCCAGGTCGTAGTCGCGCAGGTCGCGCCCATCCAGCAGGATGCGGCCTTCGTCCGGTTCGTACAGGCGTGCCAGCAGCTTGACCAGGGTGGTCTTGCCCGCGCCGTTCTCGCCGACCAGCGCCAGTACTTCGCCCGCGTGCAGGTGGAAATCCAGGTGGCGCACGGCCCATTGCTCGGCATCGGGGTAGCGGAAGCCCACGTCCTCGAACACGAAGCCCTCGCGGATCGGCTGCGGCACGCGCACCGCGTCCTGGCGCGAGTGGATTTCCGGTTCAATCTGGAAGAACGAATACAGGTCGTCCAGGTACAGCGCCTGGCTGGCCACCTGCGAGAACCCGATCAGCAGGCCTTCCAGCAACTGGCGCAGGCGCAGGAAGCTGCCGGCGAGAAAGGTCAGGTCACCGATCGAGAAATCGCCACGCACCGTGCGCCAGGCGATATACGCATACGCGGTGTAGTAGCCCAGCGTGCCCAGCGCGGCCAGTAGCGTGCCCCAGAACGCCCGCCGCCGGGCAAGCGCGCGGTTGGCCAGGAACAGTGCCGCCGACAGGCTGCGGTAGCGGTCGACCAGGAACCGGTGCAGGTTGAAGATCTTTACTTCCTTGGCCGTCTCCACGCTGGCACCGAGCTGGCGCAGGTAGTCCAGCTGGCGGCGCTCCGGCGTCCACAGGAAGTTGAGGCTGTAGCCGGCCGCATTGAAGTGCGACTCGCCGATGAAGGCCGGCACCAGCGCCAGCGCCAGCAGCAGGATCAGCCACGGTGCGTAGACCAGCAGGCCGACGGCCAGGCTGGCAACGGTGATCGCATCCTGCACCTGGCCGAACAGCTGGCTCATCAGGTTCATCCGGCCCATGGTCTGGCGCCGTGCGCGGTCCAGCTTGTCCTGCAGGTCCGGGTCCTCGAAATCCTCCAGGTCCAGGGTCGCCGCATGTTCCATCAGGCGCACGCTGGTGGCGTTGGCGAACAGCTCCGACAACAGCGCATCGGCGTAGCTGACCAGCCGACCGAGCAGGTCCGAGGCGATCGCCAGGCCGAATTCCAGTGCCAGCAGGCCGAGCAGTGGATTGAGCAGGCCGCTGGACAGTGCCTCGCCCATCGGCGGAAAACCGGCTCCGTGCTGGCTCAGGTGCAGGGCGGTATCGATGATCAGCTTGCCGACGTACAACATCGCCACCGGCAGCAGCGCACGGATCAGGCGCAGGCCGAGGCTGGCCAGGGTCAGTGCGCGGCTGGTCTGCCACACCTGGCGCAGGAACGGCGGCAGGTTGCGCATCGCCTTGAAGCGTTGGCGCAGGCTGGGTTTCTTGGCGGCAGCGGCAGGCATGGCACCATTGTGCGCTGTGGGGGCGTGAACGTCGCGATGCAGGGCATGCAGCGCTGAATGCAAGCGCAACAGGGATGCGGACGCTGGGGGTACCGCGTGAATTTGCAAGTTTTCCTATTAATCGCGTGAAGCGTGGCTTCTAGGGTCGAGAGCTTGTTCTTCGATCCTCACACCATGCAGAACCGTACCGTGTTTGCGCCCCCGTCCGCCCGTGGATGGGTGCCGTTGTACGTCGTAGTGCTTACCGTGGCCACGTTGCTGCCCACGCTGTGCAGTCTGCAGTGGCCGGCAACGTGGGATGGCCGCGTTTTCGTGTCACTTATGGCGATCTCGCACCTTGGGCTGGCGGCGCTGATGTGCTGTCTTCCGGGCTGGGCATGCCTGCAGCGGCGCACCCTGCGCCCAGTGGCGGTGCCACTCACGATGGCGTTGTCCAGCGCTTGGTTGTTGCTGGTATTGGTTGATTCGCGTGTGTACCAGCTGTTCGGGTTCCACTTGAACGGGTTGGTGCTGGTGCTGCTGGTGCAGGGTGGATTGTTGCAACAGCTCGGTCTGCCGGTGTCTGCCTGGCTTGCCATGGCAGTGGCCGTGACGGCCATCGTGGTGTCCCAGTGGGGAGCGGTGCGCCTGCTGCAATCATCATGGGTCCGGCGCTGGGCGTTACGCCCACGCTGGTTGCTGGGAATCTTGCCCATGCTCATTGTCAGTCAGGGCATGGCGATCTGGTACGACGCCAACCAGGGGGGGGCTGTGCTGGCTGCGGTGCAGGGGGTGCCATGGGTGCAAACCGCCACCGCGCGCCGGACGATGACGCAATGGGGGCTGGCCGGCCCGGCTTCGGCCGACGACCGCCTGCAGGCAGGTGCCGCAACCGCCTCGGCGCTGAACTACCCGCGCAAAACGTTGCACTGCCAGGCGCCGTCAGCGCCGAATGTAATGCTGCTGGTGGTCGACTCGCTACGCTTTGACATGCTTTCGCCGCAACAGATGCCCCACCTGTCGAGGTTTGCCGAGCAGGCCTGGCGTGCCGACCGGCACTACAGCACCGGAAACAACACCATGCATGGCATGTTCGGTCTGTTCTACGGCCTGCCAGCGCTTCACACCGATACGATGATTCACCATCGTCGCGGGCCCGTGCTGCTGGAGCAGCTTGCCCGCGCCAACTACCAGTTCCATCTGTATGGCGGTGCGTCGCTGCAGGGCGCGCGGCTGGATCGTGCGGTGTTCGTGCAGACGGATGCGCCGCTGCGCACGGCTCCGGACAATGCCCCGCAGGACCGCCGTGATCGACACGTCATCGAACAGCTGCGCGATGACCTGCGGGCGCACGATCCATCCCGCCCCTTCTTTGCCTTTGCGCTGCTGGACAGTGCTCACACGCCTTATGCCGTGYCGGATGCCGCTGAACGGCGATTCCTGCCGCAAGCGCGATCAGGCGACCATCTCAGGGTCGGGCGGCGCACCGCCCCCGGCCCTCTGTTCAACCGTTACCGCAATGCCGTGCTGAAAGCCGACGCTTTGCTGGGCGATGTACTGCTGACACTGGAACACACCGGTCTGGCGGACAACACGGTCGTCATCATCACCAGCGACCATGGTGAATCGTTCCACGATCTCGGCCAGAACGACTGGGGGCACAACAGCAATTTCAGTGATTACCAGACTCGGGTTCCGCTACTGATCCGCTGGCCCGGCCGGGCGCCGATGGTCGAACCTGCTGTGACCAGTCACATGGATCTGGCGCCCACGCTGATGCGGCATCTGCTGGGTTGCCCGGCGCCCTTCAGCGACTATTCGGCCGGCCTGGATCTTTTCGGGCCGCTGCCCGCGCAGCGGCCGTTGCTGGTGGAATCATGGACGTCGCGCAGCGTACGGCTTGGATCGATGGCGATACTGCTGCGCCCTTATGGCATCGAAGTGCGTGATGGCCAGTATCGACCTGTGCACGACGCTTCCCCCCTGCGCGGCGAGGTGAATGCCGCGATCATCGGCCAGATGCAGTTGCTGCAGTAGAGGCCAGCGCGGCCGGATCAAGGCCCTTCGCAGCGGAAGGGCCCGTTTGGGCGGGAAATCAGGGCAGCGGCGGCAACAGCCCGGCCCCCAGCCGGTTCCAGGCATTGATCACTGCAATGCCCATGCTCAGGTCACTGATGCCTTTCTCATCAAAGTGCGGTGCCAGCGCATCGAACGCCGCCTGCGACGGTGCGCCATCAGTCAACCGGGTCAGCGCCTCGGCCCAGCCCAGCGCCGCGCGCTCGCGGTCGTCGAAGAAGCGGCTTTCGTGCCAGGCGGGCAGCGTATCCAGCTTGCGCGGTTCGATGCCGCCCTTGCGCAGCGCGGTGCCGTGCATGTCCATGCAGTAGCCGCAGCCATTGAGCTGCGAAACGCGCAGGAATACCAGTTCCATCAACGTCGGATCGATCGAACTGTCATGCACTGCCTTGCTGGTGGCCAGCAGGCCCTTGAAGGCCTCGGCGGCCAGGCGGGTGTAGGGAACGCGGGGAGAGGCGTGGTCGGACATTTTCGGCTCCACGGCGGCCACGGTGGCCGCCTTTCACTACAAGGACGCCGGGGTATCGCGGCGCGTGACAACCGCAGGCAGTTTTTCTGGATTGAGCACGCTGTAGAGATTGGCGATGCGGCCATCGACCACCTCGATGGTGGTGATCGAGTGCAGGTGGTCGCCTTCGAAACGCAGGATCGCCGGTTCGCCATTGACGTAGCCGAGCTGTGCCGGATGCGCCGCGCCGCGACGGGCGATGGCCCAGTACAGGCGGCCGATACGCTCGGCACCCCGCAGTGGTCGCACCGCTGCGGTGACCACGCCACCGCCATCGGAAACCAGCAGTGCGTTGGCATGCAGCAGCGCCTGGATGGCCTCGCTGTCGCCACGCTGGGAAGCGTCCATGAAACGCGCCAGCAGCTGCCGGTGCTGGCTGGCATCGGCATTGAAGCGCGGCCGCCCAGACTGCAGGCGCTGCCGCGCCCGGTGCACCAGCTGGCGGCAATTGGCCTCGCTGTGGCCGATCAGCTCGGCAATCTCGCGGTAGTCGTGGTCGAAGGCTTCCTTCAGCAGGAAGGCGGCGCGCTCCTCCGGTCCGAGCTGTTCGAGCAGGGTCAGGAAGGCCACGGAGACGTCGTCGGCCAGCGCGTGCAGCTGCGCGGGGCCGGGCGCCGGGTCGGGTTCGAGGGTGATCGCCAGCGGTTCGGCCAGCCACGGCCCGACATAGTGGGTGCGTTCACGCTTGGCTGCCCGCAGCCGGTCCAGCCCCAGCCGGGTGGTGGTGGTCACCAGCCAGGCCTCGGGGTCGACGATGGCGGCCGAATCGCTGCCGGCCCAGCGCAGCCAGGCGTCCTGSACCACRTCCTCGGCGTCGCTGCGGCTGCCAAGAAGGCGGTAGGCCAGCGCCATCAGGCGTGGGCGGTGGGTCTGGAAGGCGGTTTCGGCGTTCATGTGGGCAAGGACGCGCCAGCGGGGCGCAGCGTGACAGAGGGCAGGGTCGGATCTTGCCGGCCAGCGGCCGGCACCACCACCCCACGGTCGAGGGAGGGGGTAAAATGGGCGGATTACCCCCGCCAGCCTTCAGCAAGCGAGCAATCCGTGACATCGATCAAGCAGGAAGACCTCATCCAGTCCGTCGCCGACGCGCTGCAGTACATCTCGTACTACCACCCGGTCGACTACATCAAGAACCTTGCCGCCGCCTATGAGCGCGAGGAGTCGCCGGCAGCGAAGGAGGCGATCGCGCAGATCCTGATCAACTCGCGGATGTGCGCCGAAGGCCATCGGCCGATCTGCCAGGACACCGGCATCGTCAMCGTSTTCCTGRARATCGGCATGGACGTGCGCTGGGATGACGCCACCATGGGCGTGGAGGACATGGCCAACGAAGGCATCCGCCGCGCCTACCTGTACCCGGACAACAAGCTGCGCGCTTCGGTGCTGGCCGATCCGGCCGGCAAGCGCATCAATACCAAGGACAACACCCCGGGCGTGGTCAACGTCAAGGTGGTGCCGGGYRAYACCGTSGAGGTGATCGTYGCSGCCAAGGGCGGYGGYTCGGAAGCCAAGWCCAAGTTCGCCATGCTCAACCCGTCCGAYTCGATCGTSGACTGGGTGCTGAAGACCGTGCCGACCATGGGCGCGGGCTGGTGCCCGCCGGGCATGCTCGGCATCGGCATCGGCGGCACYGCCGAGAAGGCGATGCTGCTGGCCAAGGAAGCGCTGATGGAGCCGATCGACATCACCGAGCTGCAGGCCCGTGGTGCGTCCAACCGCATCGAGGAACTGCGTCTGGAGCTGTACGAGAAGGTCAACGCACTGGGTATCGGTGCGCAGGGCCTGGGTGGCCTGACCACCGTGCTCGACATCAAGATCAACGACTACCCGACCCACGCGGCCAACCTGCCGGTGGCGATGATCCCGAACTGCGCCGCCACCCGCCATGCGCACTTCACCCTGGATGGCAGCGGCCCGGTGATGCTGGACCCGCCGTCGCTGGAAGACTGGCCGAAGCTGACCTACGACGCGTCCAAGGGCACCCGCGTGGACCTGGACACGATCACCCCGGAAGACGTGGCCAGCTGGAAGCCGGGCSARACCSTGCTGCTSWMSGGCAAGMTGCTGACCGGCCGYGACGCCGCGCACAAGCGCATGGTCGASATGCTSAACAAGGGCGAGGAACTGCCGGTCGATCTGAAGGGGCGCTTCATCTACTACGTCGGCCCGGTCGATCCGGTGCGCGACGAAGTGGTAGGCCCGGCCGGYCCSACCACCGCCACCCGCATGGACAAGTTCACCGAGCAGGTGCTGGCMCAGACCGGMCTSYTGGGCATGGTCGGCAAGGCCGAGCGYGGYCCGGCYGCGATCGARGCCATCAAGAAGCACAAGTCGGCCTACCTGATGGCCGTCGGTGGTTCGGCCTATCTGGTGTCCAAGGCGATCAAGGCGGCCAAGGTCGTCGGCTTTGCGGACCTGGGCATGGAAGCGATCTACGAGTTCACCGTGGAAGACATGCCGGTGACCGTGGCCGTCGATTCCACCGGCGAGTCGGTGCACAAGACCGGCCCGCGCGAGTGGCAGGCCCGCATCGGCAAGATTCCTGTCGTGGTGGAGTGATCGGCGCGGCGTCGACCACGCCCGTCCGATTGCAGAACGGCGCCCGGGTGGCGCCGTTCTCCGTTTAACGACTGCAACCGTGCGGCTTTGCTAGGGTGTGCGCGTTGCCAGGCAAGGGAAGCTGTTTGTGCGTCAAGGAATACGCAATGTTTTCGCCGCAGCCGCCCTTGCCTTGATGGTGGGCTGCGCGCCGCAGTATTACGTCAAGCAACCCACCAGCGAGGCCGGCCGCGTGTGTGCAGCGGGGTGTACGCAGCGGCACATGCAGTGCGCGGATCAGGCACGTTCGATGGCCGAGATGGCGCAGCAGAGCTGTCAGTCGGACAAGGAGCGCGTCATCGACAGATGCAGTGACATCGCTGACGAGAAGATGCGGCATCGTTGCGAGGGCCCGGTGCCCAGTGCCAGATGCAGTGCCAGGCCAGCTATCGCAGCTGCATGGCCGAAGGCCAGGGGATCGGCAGCCGCCAGTCCAGCTGCGAGCAGCAGGTGGCACCGACGCCGGACCAGCGCTGCAAGGACATCGAGCATCCGGAACTGCGCCGTTCCTGCGAGTTGAAGGCGCACGACTGCACGCTGCGCGCACCGATGATGGGCTGCGGCGAGCGTCGTGATACCTGCATGAGCACCTGCGGCTGACCACGCCGGGGACAGCGCGCATAATCAGCCGTTCCCCGCCCAGGACAGGTCCTATGCGCACCACCTTGTATGGTTCCACCAGCACCGCCTCGCTGGTGGTGCATTGGCTGCTGATCGAGCTCGGCATCGAGCACGAACTGGTGCTGCTCGATTTCGAAACGCGCGAGCACAAATCAGCTGGCTACCTGGCGCTCAATCCGGCGGGCAGGGTGCCGACCCTGTTGATCGACGGCCATGTACTGACCGAGGCGGCCGCGATCGCGCTGTATCTGGCAGACCGTCATCCGCAGGCAGGGTTGTTGCCTGTCGTCGGCACGCCGGCACGCGGCGAGGCCTATCGCTGGATGTTCTGGTGCGCCAACACCGTGCAGCCGGCCTACCGCGCCTGGTTCTATCCGCATGAAGCAGCGGGTGGCGAGTGCATCGAGGCCGTGCGTACGATGGCACGGCAGCAGCTGGAGGCAGCGTGGCAGCACGTTGCCGCACACCTGCAGGACGGCGGTCCCTACCTGCTCGGCGATGCGCCGGGCGTGGTCGATTTCATGCTGGTGATGTTGATGCGCTGGTCACGCAACATGCCCACCCCCAGCGACCACTGGCCGGTATTGAAGGCGTATGCGGATCGCCTGAAGGCGCRCCCGGCGTTCGCCGAGGTCTATCGCCGCGAAGGCATCACCGACTGGCGGTAACCCGTTCTGTAGAGCCGAGCATGGCTCGGCTCTACCAAAGCGGGGCGGGTTACAGGATCTCCAGCACCGTTTCCGGGGGGCGGCACAGGCGGGTACCCTTCGCGGTGCGTACCACCGGGCGGTTGATCAGCCGTGGGTGGGTGGCCATCGCGGCCAGCAGGGCGTCGTCATCGCTTCCCTGCAGACCCAGTGCGGCAAACTCGGGTTCCTTGCTGCGCACCAGCCCGGTCGCGGCCAGGCCGGATTCGGCCAGTACCTGGCGCAGCGTGGCCACGTCGGGCGGGCTGCCGAGATAGTCGATCACCACCGGCTCGAAACCGGCGTCGCGGATCAGCTGGAGCGCCCCGCGCGAGTTGCTGCACGCGGGGTTGTGCCAGATCGTCACATCCATCAGAACCACTCCAGCAGGGACACGCCCACGCCGACGTAGGTCGCCTTGTGGTTGTAATCGATCAGGCTCTCGCCATAGCCGTCGAAGATCTGCACATGGCCACGCAGCAGGTTGCTGATCGGGAAGCCGTAGTCCAGCTGCAGCGCGCCGTGCGAGCGGTCACCGGTGCGCAGCGAATGACGTGCCATCAACGAGACCTCGTGACCCTTGTGGTTCCAGGTCAGGGTCGCGTCGCCGCGGCCCATGTAGTCCTCGATGTCCGGGTTGTTGTCGTCGCTGYGGGTCTCGGGAATGCGGTACCAGGGGCGCAGCACCAGTGCCCAGTTCTCGCGGTCGAGGCCGACGTTGAGGATCACCCGGTTCCAGCTGCGCGACAGCGGATCGGCACGGCCGTTGGACTGGTGGTTGAGGCTGATGCCGGTCATCCGCCCACGCCAGCCACCGATCGAGTAGCCGTTGCGGAACACCATCATCACTTCCGGCTCGTAGTTGGTCTCGCGGAACGGGCGCGAGTCCTCGCCGTTGTAGGCCTGCCAGCGCGAACTCTGGGTATAGCCCGCCCAGATATCGCCGTTGTCGCCGAACAGGTTCTCGGCGATCTTGGTCTTGAAGCTGATCTGGAACTTCAGCTCAGCGCTGTCCAGCACCTGCGGGGTGGTCACGCTGTTGGCCGGGTTCGGCGAGTGCGGCATGGTGTTGCGGTCGCTGGTCCAGAATGCCGGCAGCAGGTAGACAGGCTTGTACGCGCGCAGCTGGAACGGGCCCAGCTTGGAGTCCTCGGCCAGTTCCCAGCGGCTGTCCAGCAGCGAACCGCGGCCGGCATTGGCAAGTGCGCTGTCCGGCGCTTCGGACCGGAACAGATCGCTGACACGCTCGCGCAGCTTCTCCTCGCCCTGGCTCACCCGCGTGGTGTCGCGCTGCTCGCGACGTGCCTGTGCGGCGGCTTCGGCGGCCGCATCAGCTTCGGCGGTGGCCTGAGGCGTGCGCCCGAACTGGCGGTCGTAGCAGGCCAGACGGGCAGCATCGGTCGTGATGGCTGCGCAGGCGGCCGGCGAGGCCTCGGCGCTGGGCGCGAATTCCTGCGCTGCCAGTGGCGCGCTGGCCAGGGCCAACGCCAGCGGTGCAAGACGGGGAAACAACGGAGAGAGGGTCATTGCAGCAGGCCCTTCGGAATGAATGCGGAAAGAGGGACAGTGTGGCGGCTGCATCCGGTAACGGCCAGCCCCACGGGTTTATGCCCGGCGTGTGCGTGCGCGCTGCGTGAAGGAAGCATGCCTCACAGGAACCAGGCGAAGGCGAACAGGCCCAGCATCGCGATCACCAGCGCCAGCTYCAGCGCCAGGCCCAGCAGGATGCCCAGCCACGTGGCCAGCCCGACCTTGGTCGAGCGGCCGAGCTCGCGGGTATGCCAGTACTCGCCCAGCAGCGCGCCCAGCAACGGCCCGGCGAACAATCCGATCGGCATGAAGAACAGGCCGACGATGCTGCCGATGAAGGTGCCCCAGAGCGCTTTGCGGCTGGCGCCCACGCGCTTGGCGCCAACCACGGTCGCCAGCACGTCGACCAGCAGCGACAGCGCGGTCAGCACGCCGAGGATCAGCAGGGTGGGCCAGCCGACGTGGACGAAGCCGTCTGCCCAGGCCCCCAGCACCAGCCCGATGAAGACCAGCGGGATGCCCGGCAGGGCCGGCAGGACGATACCGGCGATGCCGATGAGGACAAAAATGACCGCTAGCAGATACAAGATGAATGAGAGGTCCATGCTGTCCAGTATGGTTGTCTTTTTGGGGTTGACAGTGAAAGGTTTTTGCCAGTTGCTTTTTCGTTTTGGTCGGGTTAAGTTGCAGTCGCTGAGCTTGGCAAGGTCACCGTGGATCGTGGCCTGATGAAGCAAGATCGTTCCGATCCGCTGCATCGATGCACCTCGCTTCCCCCTTGCTTGTCAGCCGCCCAACAGGCGTATCCAACAACAAGTAGAGAGTCAAAGGGAGTTAGTGAGATGGCTGATCGCGAGAACGGTACCGTGAAGTGGTTCAATGATGCCAAGGGCTTCGGCTTCATCAGCCGGCAGAATGGCGAGGATGTGTTCGTGCACTTCCGTGCCATCGAGACCCAGGGCTTCAAGAGCCTCAAGGAAGGCCAGGCTGTGAGCTTTGAAGTGGTGCAGGGCCAGAAGGGCCTGCAGGCCGACAAGGTCCAGCCGGCGTAATACCTGCCGCTTGCCGGCATGAAAAAGGCCCGCGCAAGCGGGCCTTTTTTTGTTGCTCCGGTTCTGATCGGCCGGGGCCCGCTGCGGTTCAGCGCAGGATGACCTTGCCGTTGACCACGCGGACATAGGTGTTTTCGCGGATGCCGCCGAGGTCGCGCTGGTTGACCACGATGGTGCGGCCGTCATCCATGCGCACGCTGATGTCATACGTATCGCTGGTGACGTTCTTCTGGATCTGGTTGCCCGCCAATGCGCCACCCACGGCGCCAGCGGCGGCGGCGATGTTCTTGTTGCCGCGGCTGCCGCCGGTGTGGTCGGAGATCTCATGGCCGGCAACCGCGCCGACGATGCCGCCGAGGATCGCGCCGGTGGCGGAAGGCGCGGTACGGCCGGACTGCACGGCATTGATGCGGGTGACGATGCCGCAGTCGGCGCAACGGCCCTGGTTGTAACCGGAGTTGTTGCCGTAGCCGCCGTTGTTGTAGCCGTTGTTGTAACCACCACCGCCGTAGCCCGGCGAGGTGGCACAGCCGGCCAGGCCGACGGTTGCGATGACACTGGCGGCGATGAGCTGGATCTTCATGGGGCATCTCCTGGCCGTGAAGGCGGGTGCGTTGGGTGGTACTGCGTCATGCAGCAGGGTGAGCGAATCCTCCTCTTTCCAACGTGAACAAGGCGCCAACCACCTCGGCCTTCGCCCACTCGAAGATGAATCAGCGGAAGTCCTGATGACAGGCCCGGCAATCGTCCTGCAGTGCCTGGACCTGCTGCGCCAACGCGTTGCAGTCGATGGGCGGGCTGGCCAATGCCGCATTGAGATCGGCCCGGTACTGGCTGGCGTGCTGCTGGAACTGCCGGCTGTCCTTCAATCCGGGGAAGGCCTGGTCCAGATCGTTGGACAGCAGGCGCAGCACCTGCAAGCGCGGGACGCTGTCGGCCAGGCTGCAGCGGTTCTGCTGCTGAGCCTGCTGCAGCAGATCCGCCTGCCGCTGCATTACCTGCATCAGGCTGTCCGGGAACGGATCGCGGCGTGCCTGCAGTGCGCGGCCGACCATCACCGTGGCAATCAGGCCGATCAGCAGGCCCAGGCCGAGCACGAACAGATAGCGGTAGGCGGTGGACGGGCGGCGGGGTGGGCTGGCACTCATGGCGGGCGCTCCGGGCGTGCAACGGTGGGTTCGGCGTCGTCGTGCTGTAGTCAGGGGACCTGCACGTTAAAATAGCTGGATGAACGAACAGGTCAAACAACGCTTCGCCGGTATTGAACGGCTGTATGGCGTCGGCGCGCTCGAGCGCCTGCAGGGCAGCCGTGTTGCCGTGGTCGGCATGGGCGGCGTCGGCTCGTGGGTGGTGGAGGCGCTGGCGCGCTCGGCGGTGGGCCATCTGGCCCTGATCGATGCCGATGACATCTGCGTATCCAATACCAACCGCCAGCTGCCGGCGCTGGAAGGCAACTACGGCCGCAACAAGGCCGAGGCCATGGCCGAGCGCTGCCGGGCGATCAATCCGCAGATCGAGGTCGACGCCGTGCAGGCGTTCCTGACCCCGGCCAACATGGCCGAACTGCTGGACCGCGGTTTCGACCTGGTGATCGATGCCTGCGACAGCTTCCGGGTGAAGGTGGAAACCATCGCCTGGTGCCGCCGCCGCAAGCTGCCGTTGCTGACCGTCGGCGCGGCTGGCGGCCGTACCGATCCCACCCTGGTTCGCATCCGCGATGTCTCGCGCACCGAGCATGACGCGATGCTGGCGCTGATCCGCAAGAAGCTGCGCAGCGAATTCAACTTCCCGAAGAATGCCAAGCGCTATTTCGGCGTGCCGGCGGTGTATTCGCTGGAAAACGTGAAATATCCGCAGGCCGACGGCAGCGTCTGTGGCCTGCGGCCGAACCTGGGCGCGGATGCGGCCCTGAAGCTCGATTGCGGCGCCGGCCTGGGCGCGGCCACCCACATCACCGGCGCGTTTGCGTTCGCGGCCGTGGGCAAGGCGCTGGAGATGCTGCTGGAGCCGAAGAAGGTGAAGGCCGAAGTGCCCGAGGATCACGCCGACGCGTGATCGGTAGCGCCGGGCCAGGCCAGGCGAGCGCACAGCGCGACCAGCACAATGCCGCCGGGCATGGCCCGGCGCTACCGGTCAGGTGGGCAGGTTGAACAGCCGCCGTGCGTTGTCCGTGGTGGCCTGCGCCACTGCATCCAGTTCCATCCCGCGCAGTGCGGCGATGTGGCGGGCGATGACCGCCAGCCGCGCCGGCTCATTGCGCTGGCCACGGATACCCGCGTCGGGCTGGTCCGGCGCATCGGTCTCCAGCAGCAACTGCTCCAGTGGCATCGTGCGGACAAGCCGCTGCAAGCGCTGCGCTCGCTCGTAGGTCAACGGTCCGCCCAGGCCAAGCAGGAATCCCAGCTTGTGCAATTGTGCGGCCTGTTCCGGGCTGCCGGAAAAACTGTGCACCACCCCGCGCAGGCCACCGATGCGGCGGATCGCGGTGATCACCGCATCCACTGCACGGCGGGCATGCACGATCACCGGCAGGTCAAACTCGCGCGCCAGCGTCAGCTGGCCGAGGAAATAGTCCTGCTGGACCTCGGCATCCAGGCCCTCGACGAAGAAATCCAGCCCGCATTCGCCGATCGCGCAGGGCTGCTCCTGTTCGATCCATTCACGCAGCTGCGGCAGGTGTTCTGGCCGGTGCTGGTCCAGGAACATCGGGTGCAGGCCATAGGCGGGGTAGAGCCCCATCGCCTGCTGGCAGACCTCGCGCAGCTTTGGCCAGCTGGCCGCAGTGACCGCCGGAACCACCTGCCACTGCACGCCGGCAGCGCGTGCGCGCTCGATGACCGCCTCGCGGTCAACGTCGAATTCGCTGGCATCCAGGTGGCAGTGGCTGTCGACCAGCAGGTTCAACGCTGCTCCAGGGGCGGTGGCGTGGTCGCGCTGCGGCTCTTCCAGTTGGCCAGCAGCAGGGTGCCAAAGCCCAGCATCAGTTCGTCGACGAACGGAATCGGGTCGGGGATGAACAGGGTCAGCGCGAACAGGCCCGCGGTCAGCTTGAACAGGGTGGGGTAGCGCAGCTGGCGTGCCCATTGCAGGACCGGCAGCAGCATCGGGTTGGCCATGGCGGAGGTCCTCCTGGGGAATGTGCAAACGCTACCACGGGCCCAGCATTTCCAGATGCTGAATGGGTTACGGCGGTGAGCAGGAAATGTGGAGATTCCGTTCAGGCACCGCATGCTGCAATCTGGCCTGAGAACGTTGCGGACGGTCCGCAAGGAGCAGGTCATGAAAAGCACAACTACAACTGTCCTGGTCGCAGCGGGCGCGCTGCTGGTCGGTGGTATCGCCACCGCCGCCTTCATGAAGAGCGGCGACAAGTCGCCGGAGCAGCTGAGCGCCGGAAACCCGAGTGAATCGCGGCTTGTCGATGGCAATGCCACCGACGATGGCGCACGTGGCGACGCAGTGGACGCCAGTGCGCCGCGTGGCCTGGAATACGCCGATGTGCTGAAGGTCGATCCGATCACCGAGAAGCAGAAGGCCTATGCCACCGTGATCGGCACCGATCCGGTACGCGAGACGTCCACCACCCAGACCCCGCATGAGGTCTGCCAGGACGTGGTGGTGCAGGAACGCCTGCCCGAGCGTGATGGCAACGTCGGTGGCACCGTGGTCGGTGCCGTGGTCGGTGGCCTGCTGGGCAACCAGGTGGGTGGCGGCAATGGCAAGAAGGCCGCGACCGCTGCCGGTGCCGTGGCCGGTGGCTTCATCGGCAACCAGGTCGACAAGCGCCATGTGGGTGGCCGCGTGGTCAACCGCACCGAGCGCCAGTGCCACACCGAAACGGCGACCTCCGAGTCGAGCCGTGTCACCGGCTACAACGTGACCTACCGCAATGAAGACGGCACCACCGGCACCATGCGCATGGGCAGCAAGCCGGGCAACCGCATTGCCATGGGCACCAGTGACGTGGTCAAGGGCTACAACGTGACCTACCGCTACGACGGCGCAGAGAAGACCGTGCGTATGGACAACAAGCCGGCCAGCGATCGCCTGCCGGTAGTGGATGGGCAGCTGGTCACCCAGACGGCTGCAGCCGGCGACGCGACCGCGAACCGTCAGTAATTCTCCGGCAACATCGGTAACGAACAGGCCAGCCTCTGCTGGCCTGTTTTTTTATGGGTGGGGTTCATCCACGCGTGGTGTGGCTCTACCATGACGCCATGAGCATCTTTGACCTGCGCATCGAAACCGAACGCCTGATCCTGCGTCCGCCGCAGCGGCAGGACTACGCCCCCTATCTGGCGTTCTGCGCCGATGAGGAGGTGATGCGCACGCTGGGCGGTGTGCAGGCGCCCTCGGTGGCATGGCGCAGCTTCTGCAGCCTGGCCGGCGCATGGCAGCTGTTCGGCTTCTCGATGTTCAGCGTGATCGAGAAATCCAGCGGTGAATGGATCGGTCGCATGGGGCCGTGGCAGCCGCAGGACTGGCCCGGCACCGAGGTCGGCTGGAGCATCCGACGGGCCAGCTGGGGCAAGGGCTACGCACCGGAGGCGGCGATCGYAGCCATCGACTGGGCGTTCGATACGTTGGACTGGGATGAGGTGATCCACACCATCGCCGAAGACAACGAAAATTCGAAGGTGGTTGCACGCAAGCTCGGCAGTACGCTGCTGCGCATGGGGCAGTTGCCACCGCCCTATGAAGGCAAGCCGCTTGAAATCTGGGGGCAATCGCGCGGGCAGTGGCAACAGCGCGCACAGCTGAGCGCTGTCCGGTAGTGTCGGCCGCTGGCCGGCATTCGCACGAATCCAGCTGCATCGAGGTTGCCGGCCAGCGGCCGGCACAACCGAATCGCCATGCTGCACCCGCGCTTGGCAATCGCCAAGCTGCTTGCCAGACTGCGGACAGCCGGCTGCAGGCCGGGATCTCCCTGGAGCAGGCAATGGTGGAAGAACGCATTGCGTTGACGGTGCATGGCATGTCGGTCTCGGGCAATTGCCACAAGGTGCGCCTGCTGCTGGAACAGCTCGGCAGCCGCTACCGCTGGGTGGAGGTGGACAGCGCCCACGGCCAGACCCATACAGCGGAATTTCTTGCCCTCAACCCCAATGCCAAGGTGCCGTTGATCGTGCGCGACGACGGCCGCGTGCTGACCGAGTCCAATGCGATCCTGTTC
>NZ_JBFTNR010000081.1:0-8770 GCF_056665995.1 Stenotrophomonas sp. 05L44_2 | reverse complement strand
GCCCACGGCGAAGCGCGCGCCCTCGCGACGATAGTCGAGCAGGTAAAGGTCCCACTGGCTGATGCCAGCACCCTTGGACGTGGTCGCATACGCGCCGAGCAGGTGTGCACCGCGCTCACTGCGGTCATCGAAAGCACCCGGGCGGTTCTCGACCGGGCGCAGCGCCATCAGGTCCAGTGCGCCCAGCCTGCCCTGCCACCCCACCCGCGCACCATCGAAGGCCAGGCGGATGTTCGGCCCGTCGCGCACCGACAACAGGCGCGAGCTGCCATAGCCCGCTTCCTGCCGTCCCAGCTGCACGTGCATGCCAGCGCCGGACCAGCGCCAGTACGCCTGCTGCACGTCCAGCGCGCCGCGATCGGTACGACCTGGGCCACCGGCCTTGCCGCGCTCGGCATGCGTACCCAGCTGCAGCTTCGCCTGCCAACCACCCTGCGCGAAGGAGGCAGAAGCCAGCGCACGCAGCAGGCCGTAGCCATCGTCGCCAGCACCGACGCCAAACCGGGTCGGGGCGTAGTACATGCCACGCAGGCGCAGCGATGCATCCCACTGCAACTGGCCGTCGCCAATCGTGGTACAGGCACCACCGTCGCAGGCCAGCGCCAACGACGGCAACACCAGCGATGCCAAGGTCAGAACGCGAAGCACGAACACCCCATCGCGCCCCAGAACGCGGTCAGGTCGTCGGTTGGCGCCGGATGACGAACCGCGTGGCCATGCGCACCGTGGGTGCTGCAGGCCACACCATGGTGGTGATGACGGTGCGCCGCAGCCAACCCGGTCGCCCCGCCACCGACGTGGTAACCACCGAAGCGGTTCACCGGCGACCAGTCCGGCATCGCCGGAGGCAGCTGCGGCGCCAACCCGGCGTAGTCGCCGTCGCCATGCACGATGCGGCCACCCACCACGGTCAGCAGGCTGGTGATGTCGGCGATCTGCTGCTCATCGACGCGGAAGAAGTCGGACGACAGCAGGATGAAGTCGGCCAGCTGGCCCACCTTCAGCGTGCCCTTCACCGCTTCGTCGCCGGAGAACCAGGCGCTGCCCTGTGTCCACAGGCGCAGGGCCTGCTCGCGCTCCAGCAGGTTCTCATCACCGTACAGGGCCAGGCCGCCGACGGTGCGTCCCGTCACCAGCCACGACAGCGCCACCCACGGGTTGTAGCTGGCCACGCGGGTAGCATCGGTGCCGGCGCCGACCGGCACGCCCTCGGCCAGCATCCGCTTCACCGGTGGCGTGTGCCGCGCCGCCTGCACGCCATAGCGCTGCACGAATGCCTCGCCCTGRTAGGCCATGCGGTGCTGCACGGCGATGCCGCCGTTCAGTGCGCGGATACGCTCGATGTTGCGCGGGGTGATGGTCTCGGCATGGTCGATGAACCAGTGCAGGCCATCGAACGGCACCTCACGGTTGACCTGCTCGTAGACGTCGAGGATGCGGCTGATGCTTTCGTCGTAGGTCGCATGGATGCGGAACGGCCAGCGCTTCTCCACCAGCAGCTTCACCACATCGTGCAGCTCCGGCTCAAGTTCCGGTGGCAGTTCCGGGCGCGGCTCGTTGAACAGTTCAAAGTCGGCTGCSGAGAACACCAGCATCTCGCCGGCRCCRTTGTGSCGCAGSARGTCATCGCCCTGGCGCGGTTGCAGCATCTCGCTCCAGCCGCGGAAATCGCTGACCTCGCTGCCCTTGTTCTGGGTGAACAGGTTGTAGGCGATGCGCACGGTCAGCTGATCATCGCGATGCAGCTGCTCGATGACCTGGTAGTCCTCGGGGTAGTTCTGGAAACCGCCTCCGGCGTCGATCACCGAGGTGATGCCCAGGCGGTTCAGCTCGCGCATGAATTGGCGGGTTGAATTGGCCTGGTATTCGACCGGCAGCTTCGGCCCCTTGGCCAGGGTCGCATACAGGATCAATGCATTCGGCTTGGCCAGCAGCAGGCCGGTCGGGTTGCCCAGCGAATCGCGCACGATCTGCCCGCCGGGCGGGTCCGGCGTTTCCCTGGTATAGCCACAGGCACGCAGCGCGGCGCGATTGAGCAGCGCGCGGTCGTACAGGTGCAGCAGGAACACCGGCGTATCCGGAGCGATGTCGTTCAGCTCCTGCAGGCTCGGCAGGCGCTTTTCGGTGAACTGGGTCGCGGTGAATCCACCGACCACGCGCACCCACTGCGGCGCGGGCGTACGGTCAACCTGCGCCTTCAGCATGGCCATCGCATCGGCCAGTGAACGCAGGCCATCCCAGCGCAGTTCSAGGTTGTAGTTCAGGCCACCRCGGATCAGGTGGGTGTGGCTGTCATTGAGGCCGGGCACGATGCGCCGCCCCTGCGCATCGACGATCGTGGCTTCGCTGCCCCAACCGCGCATGATGTCCTCGTCGCTTCCCACGGCAACGATACGGCCGTTCTGCACGGCCAGTGCCTGCGCATGCGGCTGCTGCGGATCAAGCGTGGTGATGCGTGCGTTGCGGATGACCAGTGTGCTCATGCGACGCTCCTTGGAAGGGGATTGGATGGCCGAGGCGGTACCGCCAGCCAGGCCCAGCGCCAGCGCGGCACTGGTGGCCAGCACCACATTGCGGCGGCCAGGATCGAGAGGTTCGTTGTTCACGCGATGTCTCCAGAAAGAAGCAGACCGTCCACCGCCCATGCACCGGGCCCGGCCAGGGCGATGGCCAGCAGTGCCAGCGTCCACAACAACGGATACTCGGCACCGCCGCGCATCCAGAACCACCCGTTGCGCAGCGCCAGCAGGGCGGTGAAGGCGATGAAGGCGGCAGCGACAAGCGCGGCGATCCGGGCCTGCCAGCCCAGCATCACAGCGCTACCGGCCACCACCTGCAGCAGCGCCAGCAGCAGTGGCAGCGGCGCCGACGACGGCAGACCGAAGCCACGCAGTTCGCCGGCAAAACCTGCCAGGCCTGGCCCGTTGAACCAGCCGAACAACTTGCCCAGCGCATGCGGCAGCAGGAATCCTCCCGCCGCCACCCGCAGGATCAACAAGGCCAGGTCGAGGCCATGGCCATCGCGCACGCTCAGTGCCCGCCTTCCTGCGCGCCGAACATGGTCTTGGCGTACTGGATGCCGACGCCATAGCCACCCGCATGGTCACGGGCGATGCCGGTGGTCAGGTCGTAGGTTTCAGCACGCGCCCAGTCGCGCTGCAGTTCCAGCAGGTACTGCACGCTGGTGATCGGCACGGCACCGGCCTGCACCATGCGGGCGATCGCACGTTCGTGCGCCTCTTCGCTCACATCGCCGCAGGCATCGGTGATCACGTAGACCTCAAACCCCTGCTCCAGCGCCGACAGCGCCGGGCCGACGATGCACACACTGGTCCACAAGCCGGCGAGCACCAGCCGACGCTTGCCGATGCGGTTCACCTCATCGATCACCGGCTGGTCTTCCCAGGTGTTCATCGACGTGCGATCGAACACCGCCTGGCCGGGGAAGATCGCCGGCAGCTCCGGGAACATCGGGCCGGAGAACGACTTCTCGGCCACCGTGGTCAGCAGCACCGGCACGTTGAAACCTTTGGCACCCTTGCTGATCAACGACACGTTGTTGCGCAGCGCGGAGATGTCGATGGTGTGGGTGGCAAATGCCATCTGCGACTGGTAGTCGATCAGTATCAGGGCGTGGTCGGCCGGTGACAGCAGTGCTTTGGCGGGGGTGGCGGTGGCGAGGCTCATGGGTGGACTCCGGTGGAGGAAACAACAGGGGGCTGGGAACGTGCCGCGCCATCGGCCAGGTACTGGCCGGGACTGCAGCCGGTCTCGGCGCGGAAGCTGCGGACGAAGTGGCTCTGGTCGAAGAAGCCAAGATGCTGGGCCAGGCAGGTCATCGACTGCGCGGCCGTCGGCAGCAGCTGCGTGGCGCGTTCGATGCGGCGACGGCGCACGTAGCGCAGCGGGCTGGCGCCGGTACCCATGCGGAACAACCGCACCAGATGGAACCGGCTTACGCAGGCAACGGCAGCCAGCTCGGTCACCCGCAGCGGCTGCGACAGGTGCTCGTCGATGTAGCGCAGCGCACGCTGCAGGGCAGCCGACTGGTGCGGTGCCAACGTGGTTGCGGACAGGGCAGGAGGCTGGACGGTAGCCATGAAGGAGCGCCGCGACGGGAGCACCCATGGTGTGCCGCCGGCTGCGATCGCCCTACCCCCGTCGGTCGAGGCCGGCGCTCACCCATTCGGGGGAGGCCGGCGCTGCAGCAGGCGGCGGCCGAACAACCGCGCATCCAGCGAATACGCGCCCGGCCCCAGCATGAGCAGGGCCAACGGCAGCAGCAGCCAGGGCAGCGCCGCGCCCTGCCCGTACAACCCCGGCACCGCCAGCAGCACCGCCAGCGGGGTCAGCAGCCCGGGCAGCAGCAGGCCGATCGCCGCCAGGCACATCAGTCCCGGCACACCGGCCGGGCTTCCGCCCGCCAACAGCCCTCCTGCCACGCACAGGCGCAGCCACAGCAATCCCAGTCCGGGGCCGCGGTCAGGGAACATCACATACAAGCGCTGCATCGCCGGGCTCCGTCATCCATCACGGCGTGATAGCGGACACCGAAGCGGTACGCCTACCCCGAACGGGTCACCCCGGCCTGCCCCGCACCTGCCAGAATGACCACATGCGTGGCCGCCCCTTCCCCTTCCTGCGTCGCCTGCCGGCGCTGCTGTCGTGCCTGCTGTTGTTGACTGCCCTGCCCGTCTTCGCCGTGCAGCAACCCGCAGTGAGCGATGGCATGCCCGGCTATCAGCACACCGCCTGGCGCGTCGGCCAGGGCGCCCCGGGGGATATCTGGGATATCGTCCAGGACCGCCAGGGCATGTTGTGGCTGGCGACGGGTTCGGGCCTGTACCGCTTCGACGGCCGGCGTTTCGAGCGGCAGGCCGCACCGGCAGGCACCCGTTTTCCCTCCACCAACATGGTTACCCTCGGCCTCGATGGCGGCGATGGTGGCCTGTGGATCGGCTACTTCCAGGCAGGCATCAGCCAGTTCACGCAGGAACGCCTGCGCAGCTTCGGCCGCCCGCAGGGCGTGCCGGTGGGTGTGGTCCCCCGCTTCGCGCATGACCGCAACGGCCGCCTGTGGGCTGCCGTCAATGGTGGCCTGCGCTGGTTCGATGGACGTCGCTGGCAGCAGCCGCCGGCTTCCTTCGGCCTGCCGCAGAGACGCGTGCAATGGGTGCTGCAGGACCGCCACGGCACGTTCTGGGTGCTGGCGGACCTGCAGATATGGCGTCGCCCTCCTGGCGCGGCCCGCTTCGAAGCCACCGGCATCGCGGTCTCGCAGATGGCCTCGCTGGTCGAGAGCCCGCGCGGCGAAGTCTGGCTGGCCGACCGCGTGCGCGGCACGTCGCCGCTGGCCAACGCGCATGGCCTGTTGCCCGCCGAGGAACGTGAAGCACGGCGGCTGCCCGGGCTGATCGCCTCGCGTCTGCAGTTCACGGCCGACGGGGCCCTGTGGGCCACGCTCAGCCCGCACGGTGGCGTGGCCCGGGTCACCTTCGACGGCCAACAGGCTGTGCGCATGGAGCGCTTCGATGCCGCGCAGGGCCTTACCGCGACGTCGGCAGTGYCGGTCCTTGCCGATCGCGAAGGCAACATCTGGGTAGGCACCAACCTCGGCCTCAACCGCTTCCGTGCGCACAGCGTGCAGACCTTGTCCGTGGGCCCTACCGATCCGTACCGGTCATTGGTACGCGCCATTGATGGCCGGGTGTATGGCTATGGCGAAGACCTGAAGCTGTTCGACCTGCGGCGTCCGCTGCTGGGCGGCAGCGCTGCGCAGTTGCAGGCCGCGGCACGGCAGGCACCCACTCCGGTGTGGCAGTTCGACTGGATCAATCTGGCGCGTACCGTCAGCGGCCACACCACCCTCATACCGCTGCCGGCACCGTTCACCGGGCAGCCACTGCACGCCCTGCTGTTTGCCGATGCGGACCAGGCCTGGGCCTGCGCCGGCGAACGCGCGGTGCTGCACTACACGGACAACCGCTGGCGTCGCGAAACCCGGCTTCCCGAGCAGGCCTGTTCGTCGCTGGCGCGTACCGATGACGGTGCGCTGCTGCTGGGCTACGCCGATGGCACCCTGCGCCGCCTGCACGGCGCTACGGTCAACTCCTACGGCGCCACCGAAGGTCTGTCGGTAGGCCCGGTAACCGCGTTGCTCCAGCACAAGGATCTGCTGCTGGTCGCCGGCGAGGCCGGCCTGGCCGCGCGTTTCGGCAACGGCCGCTTCCTGCCGGTGCGCACCGACATGGCCGGCGTGCTGGAAGGCATCACCGGCATGGTCGCCGATGCGAACGGGCTGCTCTGGCTCAATGGCAGCCGCGGCCTGGTGCGGTTGCAGGTTGCCACCCTGCGCAGCGCGCTGCGCAACGAACAGGCGATAGCCCCCCGCCTGTTCGACGCGGTTGACGGCATGCCGGGCATCGCCCTGCAGAGCGGCCCCATCCCCACTGCGGTACTGGCGGCTGATGGTCTGCTGTGGCTTGCCACCAATCAAGGCCTGGCGTGGCTGGACACGCGGCAGTCGCACATCAACACCATGGCGCCTGGCGTGCGCATCGGTGACGTGCTGTATGGCAGTACCCAGGCCCCGTTGCAGGAGGGACTGCGCCTGCCGGCCGGCACTACCCAGCTGCAGATCGACTATGTCGCGCTGTCGCTGGCGCGGCCGGAGCGCAACCGCTACCGCTACCGACTGTCCGGCGTGGACGACGCTTGGCAGGAGGCCGGCGCGAGCACGCGCGCCTATTACACCAACCTCGCACCGGGCCATTACCGCTTCGAGGTGGAAGCAGCCAACGAAGATGGCATCTGGAGCAGCACGCCAGCCAGCCGCAGCTTCCACATCGCACCGACGTTCCTGCAGACCGCCTGGTTCAAACTGTTGTGCGTCTGCGTGGTGATGGCTGCGCTGGCGCTGGCCGTGCGGGTCCGCAGCCGGCAGCTGGCGGCATTGTTCCGCGCCCGCCTGCAGGAACGCAACGGCGAGCGCGAGCGCATYGCGCGCGAWCTGCACGACACCCTGCTGCAGGGCAGCCAGGGACTCATCCTGCGCCTGCACGCCATCAGCCAGTCGGCACAGACACCAGAGCCGGTACGCACCCAGCTGGAATCGGCGATGCTGCTGGCCGAGCGCAATCTGGCCGAAGGCCGGGAACGGGTCAACGCGCTGCGCGACGCACCGTTTGCCGGCCGCGATCTCGCCTCTGCGCTGGCCGACGTGCATGCCGAATATGCAGGCCAAGGCACCAATCCACTGCGTTTGACCATGGAAGGCACCCCGCCGCCGCTGCAGGCCGAAGCCGCCGAGGAAGTGTTCCTGATCGGGCGCGAGGCCATCCGCAACGCGCTGCGGCATGCGCAGGCCAGTGCCATCGAAGTGGAACTGTCCTACGGCACGCGCTGCTTCCTGCTGCATGTGCGCGACGATGGCGTCGGCATCGCCAATGACAATGCCGGCGGCGGACACTGGGGCATGCAGGGCATGCGCGAGCGCGCACAACGGCTGGGTGCGGAGCTGCAGTTGTGGACACGCCCCGGCCTGGGTACCGAAGTCGCACTGTCCGTGCCGGCGCGTCGCTTGTATCACCGACATCCATCGCGCTGGCGTTGGCCCTGGAGCAGAACCTCCCATGACTGAATCCCTTCCTCCCATCGGCGTGCTGGTGGTTGATGACCATCCGCTGTTGCGCGATGGCCTGGCCGCACTGCTCGGCGCACATGCCGACCTGCGCCTGCTCGGCGAAGCAGCCGACGGCGAGGAAGCCCTTGCCCGCTACCAGCAGCTGCGCCCGGATGTGGTGCTGATGGACCTGCAGATGCCACGCATGGATGGCGTGGAAGCAATCGTGCGGATCCGCGCGATCGATCCCCGCGCACGCATCATCGTGCTGACAACCTACAGCGGCGACGTGCGCGCCGTGCGCGCGCTGCAGGCCGGTGCCAGCGCCTACCTGCTGAAGGACATGCTGCGCCACGAACTGGTGGCCACCATCCGCACCGTGGCCAGTGGCCGCCGCGCACCGATCCCGGCGGAAGTGGCGGCCAGCATCGCCGCGCACGTGGTGGAAGACCGGCTGTCGCCACGCGAAACCGAAGTGCTGCGCCACGTGGCCGGCGGCCTGTCGAACAAGCGCATCGGCGAACGCATGCAGATTTCCGAGCAGACGGTGAAGGCACACATGAAGAGCCTGATGGAAAAACTGGGCGTTGGCGACCGGACGCACGCAGTAACCCAGGCACTGCGTCGCGGAATCATCAGCCTGGATGACACCGGTCAGGAGTGAAGGGGCTTCGGCCGGGTTGCGCCCGGCACCCGCAGAGGCCGAAGCAACAGCAACAGCCGAAGCAACAGCAACAGCAACAGCAAAAGCCTGCATTYCKTGGGATGGCGGGGAGGGGACAGATGGCGGGGGACGCTGCAAGTACGTCCATGTAAGCTCGGTCGCGCCATCCATGGCGCTCACGCCCCCGCCATCTGCCCCCTCCCCGCCTCCGACAATTTCCCGCGATCTGTCGGAATGTCATGGCCTGCTCTTGGTGGGTGTCGACCTTGRTCGACACGTAGAYCCACGCCATGCGTGGATGCTCTTCGATCAATTGTCGAAATATTCGATTTCGATTGGATTTGATCCAAGCGAAGCACAGATGGACCAACAGACACCGGACAACTGTCGAAGGCGGGGCGGTGTCGGATTGCGGGGTGTCAGCCGCATGGATGCGGCTGCCAAGCCTACAAGGACGTACTTGCGGCGTCCCCGCCATCCGACAC
>NZ_JBFTNR010000080.1:0-8793 GCF_056665995.1 Stenotrophomonas sp. 05L44_2 | reverse complement strand
GTTTCCGGCCACATCGGCACCACGAACTGTTGCAGCCGTGCACACAGCGTTGCGCGGGGGCGATGGGTATGATCAAACGGTCTTTTTCCCGGAGCCCCCCGCCGATGCGCCACTGCCTGGCCCTGCTGCCGATGCTGCTTGCCGTGGCCCCCGCCTGGGCAGGCAACGAGGCCTACCGCATCGATCCGGTGCACACCCGTGTGCTGTTTGCGATCGACCATGCCGGCTACTCGCAGGCGCTGGGTACGATCTCCGGAAGCCAGGGCCAGTTGCAGTTCGATAGCGACAACTGGCGCGATGCGACACTGGACGTCGARATTCCGGTGTCGCGATTGGACCTTGGTGATGCCAAGTGGAACCAGGCAACCCTGGCGCGCAGCCTGCTCGATGGCGAACGCTTCCCCACCGCCCGCTTCGTCTCCCACCATGTCGAACCGATCGATGCCCGCCATGCGCGCGTACTGGGCACCCTGACCCTGCGCGGGGTCAGCCAGGAAGTCGCGCTGGAGGTGACATTGAACCAGGTCAAACGCTATCCGCTGCCGCCGTTCCGGCGTACTGCAGGGTTCTCCGCCACCACCACGCTGAGCCGGCGTGCCTTCGGCATCACCGCATGGCCGGGCGTGATCGGTGATGCGGTGCAGGTGCGTATCGAGGCTGAAGCCACGCTCGACCGCAGCGATTCTCCGGGAACTCCCCCGCCCCAACCCCACTCCGACAGCCAGACGGCCACCAAGGACCCTTCATGACCGCCAAGAACACCCCTGCCGCCTGGGGGAGTGTCAGCCAGACCCTGCACTGGCTGATCGCACTGCTGATTCTCGCCCTGGGCATCGTCGGCCTGACCATGGGCGAGCTGCCGAAGACGCCAAAGTATTTCTGGGTCTATACCGCGCACAAGTCGATCGGCATCACCGTGCTGGCACTGGTGGTGCTGCGCCTGGGCTGGCGCCTGTATGCCGGTGCCCCCAAGCCGGTACCCGGCGTGCCGGGCTGGCAGGAGCGCATCGCCAGCGCCACCCATGTGCTGCTGTATGTGCTGATGTTCGCCATCCCGTTGTCGGGCTGGCTGTACGACTCGGCCAGCGGCCTGCGTCCGTTCCGCTGGTTCGGTCTGGTCGATGTGCCCAAGCTGAGCGGACCGGATCCGCAGATCGTGGCGGCATCCCATGCCCTGCACGAATACGGCTTCTGGCTGTTGATCGCGGTGGTGCTGGCCCATGCCGGTGCCGCCTTCTACCACCACCTGTTCCAGCGCGATGCCACCCTGTCCCGGATGTTGCCGCGTGGCTGGCTCGCCTCTCCCCAGAAGGACTGACCGATGAACCTGAAACTGACCACTCCGGCCGCCGTGGCCGCCGCCCTTGCCGGCATGCTGGCCACCGCACCGGTGCTCGCCGCCGATTACGCCCAGGCGCCGGGTGCCGGTTCGTTCCTGGCCTTTGCCACCAAGTACGACGGTGAAGTGTTCACCGGCAGCTTCCCGGGCTTTGCCACCAAGCTCAGCTTCGACCCGGCCAATCCGTCCGCAGGTTCGCTGGACGTGGTGATTCCGCTGGCCGGCGCCAAGAGCGGCAACAGCGACCGCGACTCCACCCTGCAGGGCGCGGATTTCTTCAACGTCGGCAAGTTCGCTACCGCACGCTACACCGCCAAGGGCTTCCGCGCGCTCGGCAACGACCAGTTCGCCGCCGACGGCACGCTGGAACTGCGCGGCGTGAGCAAGCCGGTCACCTTCACTTTCACCTGGAAGCCCGGCGCGCAGCCGGTGCTGACCGGCAAGGCCACGGTCAAGCGCCTGGACTTCGGTGTCGGTGGCGGCGACTGGGCTGATACCAAGACCATCCCGGACGAAACCGCGATCAGCACGATCGTGAAGTTCGACGCGAAATAAGACGCCTTCGTTCTGGTAGCGCCGGGCCATGCCCGGCGGCTTCCACCGCTGGCCGCGCTTCGCGCTCGCCAGGCATGGCCCGGCRTTACCTGCCTGCCAACAGCCAGGCCTGCACCGTGGCCGCATCGAACGGCCAGTCCAGCTCCCGCCCACCGCGCTCATCGCGCAGCACCGGCACCCGCGCCCCATAGCGCGCCTCCAGCGCCGGCTGGTCATCGAGGAACACCGATTCGAACTCGGGCGCCCGCGCCCTGGCCAGTTCGGCCAGGGCCATGTCACACAGATGGCAGTCGTCACGCTGGAACAGGGTCAACACCGGGGTTTGCTCCCTTGGCGGAAATGCTGCGCCGCAGTCATGGAAGTGCGGCGTGAACCGCTAGAATAGCGGTCTCTCCCGGTACCCGCAGTACGGCAACCATGGCTGTCAGCACGTTCGACGTTTTCAAGATCGGCATTGGCCCGAGCTCCTCGCACACCGTCGGGCCGATGAGGGCCGCCGAGCGCTTCATCCATCGGTGGCTGCTCGACCCGGGCAAGCTTGCGCAGGTCGCACGCATCCGTGCCGACGTGTACGGCTCGCTGGCACTGACCGGTCGCGGCCACGGCACCGACAAGGCGATCCTGCTCGGCCTGGAAGGGCAGCGTCCGAACCTGATCGACCCGGACATCATTCCGTCCACGCTGGAGCGCATCCGCAGCAGCAAGCGGATCATGCTGATGGGCCAGCACGAGATCGCCTTCGACGAAAAGCGCGACCTCGGCCTGAACAARCGSCAGAAGCTGCCSTWCCACACCAACGGCATGCGCTTCACCGCGTACAACGCCGATGACGAAGTGCTGGCCACCCGCGATTACTACTCGGTCGGTGGTGGCTTCGTGGTCAACCAGGACGATGYTGCCGATGATCGTATCGTGCCTGACGAAACGCCGCTGCCCTACCCGTTCAAGAGCGGCGACGAGCTGCTGGCGCAGACCGCGCGCAGTGGCCTGAGCATCGCCCAGTTGATGTTCGAGAACGAGAAATGCTGGCGCAGCGAGGACGAGATCCGCGACAACCTGCGCGAGATCTGGAGCGCAATGCAGGCCTGCGTGGCGCGCGGCATCCGCGAGGAAGGCGTGCTGCCGGGTGGCCTGAAAGTGGGCCGCCGCGCGCCGGCGCTGTACCGCGAGCTGTCGTCGAAGCCGGAAGCGGCGATGCGGGACCCGCTGACCACGCTGGACTGGGTCAACCTGTACGCACTGGCCGTGAACGAAGAGAACGCTGCCGGTGGCCGCGTGGTCACCGCACCCACCAACGGCGCGGCGGGTGTACTGCCGGCGGTGCTGCACTACTTCGACCGCTTCTGCCCGGGCGCGAACGAACAGCGGGTGTTCGACTTCCTGCTGACCTCGGCGGCGATCGGCATCCTGTACAAGGAAAACGCCTCGATCTCCGGCGCCGAAGTGGGTTGCCAGGGCGAGGTCGGCGTAGCCTGTTCGATGGCCGCCGGTGGCCTGGTCGCGGCGCTGGGCGGCAACCCGAGCCAGATCGAGAACGCGGCGGAAATCGGCATGGAGCACAACCTGGGCCTGACCTGCGATCCGATCGGTGGCCTGGTGCAGATCCCGTGCATCGAGCGCAACGCGATGGGTGCGGTGAAGGCGATCAACGCCTCGCGCATGGCCATGCGCGGCGACGGCAAGCACAAGGTGTCGCTGGACAAGGTCATCAAGACCATGCGCGATACCGGCCGCGACATGCAGGACAAGTACAAGGAAACCAGCCGCGGCGGCCTGGCGGTGAACGTCATCGAGTGCTGATGGTCTGCAGGGCCGGGCATGGCCTGGCTCTACTGCAGGGCCGGGCATCGACCCGGCTCTGCAGTGCCGTTCTCGACCGGACAACACCGTCACCGTTTTCCGGTTAGGCTCGGGCATCCCCCTGCCCCGGAATGTCCCATGCGCGTGATCGCCACCGCCCTGCTTGCCTGCCTTCCGCTGTCCGCTCTCGCTGCGCCAACCTACGGGCCGCGGCTGGAGGGCTTCGACTACGGCTATCCAGTGAAGACCTTTGCACTGGAATCGCAGCGCCAGGCCTTGGAGATGGCCTATCTGGATGTTGCGCCGAAGAAGAAGCCGATCGGCGTGGTGGTGCTGCTGCATGGCAAGAACTTCTGCGCGGCAACCTGGAAGGAGACGATCAAGCCGCTGGTGGCGGCAGGCTACCGGGTGATCGCGCCGGACCAGGTGGGTTTCTGCAAATCCAGCAAGCCCGAGCGCTACCAGTATTCGTTCGGGCAGCTGGCCGACAATACCCATGCGCTGCTGCAGCAGCTGCAGCTGGGTGATGTACCGGTGCACGTGGTCGGCCATTCGATGGGCGGCATGCTGGCCATCCGTTATGCGCTGATGTATCCGCAGGATATGCGCAGTCTTTCGCTGGTCAATCCGATCGGSCTGGAAGACTGGAAGGCSMAGGGCGTGCCCTGGCGCAGCGTGGACGCGTGGTATGCCGGCGAAATGAACATCAGCTATGACAGCATCCGCCGCTACCAGCTGGATGTGTACTACGACGGCAAGTGGAAGCCGGCGTATGAACCGTGGGCGCGCATGCAGTCGGGCATGTACGAAGGCGCAGGCAAGCAGCAGGTGGCCTGGAGCCAGGCACTGACCTCGGACATGGTGTTCAACCAGCCCGTCGTCTACGAACTGAAGAACCTGCAGGTGCCGACCACCTTGTTCATCGGCCAGAAGGACCGCACGGCGATCGGCCGTGACCAGGCATCGCCCGAACTGAAGGCGACGCTGGGCAACTACCCGGCACTGGGCAAAGCGGCAGCGGCGGCGATACCCGGCTCGACCCTGGTCGAGTTCGCGGCACTGGGCCATTCGCCGCAGGTGCAGGACCCGAAGCAGTTCAATGCCGCATTGTTGAAGGCACTCAAAGCGCGTTGAAGTTCCATAACCGCCGGGCATGGCCCGGCGCTACGAGGATCGGCGTGGGTAGCGCCGGGCCACGCCCGGCGAGCGCAGCGGCGGCCGGGCTCACCCCACGATCCGCAGCACGTCATCCAGCAGCGCCGCTGCGGTCACTTCCGCACCCGCGCCCGGCCCCTGGATCAACAGCGGCTGCGCGCGATAGCGATCGCTGTGGATGGCCACGCGGTTGTCGGTGCCCGCGCCCTGCGCCAGCGGATGGTCGGCAGCCAGCTCACGCAGGCCCACCTGCGCACCCTCGCCATCGACGCGCCCGACAAAACGCAGCACCCGGCCGTTGTCGCACGCCCGCTGCCAACGTGCCTGCAGCGGTGCATCCAGCTGCTCCAGCGCATTCACTGCATCTTCCAGCGGCAGCGCAGCCAGCGCATCCGGCACCAGTGAGTCGACCTGCACCTGCGACGCGTCCAGCGCCAATCCGCTGCTGCGGGCCAGGATCAACAGCTTGCGGCGCACATCCTCGCCGGAAAGATCCAGCCGCGGGTCCGGCTCGGTGTAGCCGGCCGCCAGCGCTTCACGCACCGCCGCCGAGAACGGCGACTGGCCGTCATAACGATTGAACAGCCACGCCAGCGAACCGGAAAGCACGCCCTCGATGGCATGGATGTGGTCGCCACCGGCAACCAGCGCGCGCAGGCTGCTGAGCAACGGCAGGCCGGCGCCGACGGTGGCGCTGTCGCCGTAACGCGCACCACTGTCGGCGCAACGATCGGCGATGGCCTGCGCGCGCGACAGCTGCGCACCGCGGCCAAGCTTGTTGGCGGTCACCACGTGCACACCGCGCGCCAACCACTGAACGTGGCGCGCCGCTACATCTTCGCTGGCGGTGGCATCGACCACCACGTCGCCACGCTCCAGCCCTTCAGCGCTGGCCCACGGCGGCGAACTCTGCCCATCGCGCGGCGCACGCCGTGCCAGTTCCAGCGGCAACGCCAGATCGCGGTCGATCGCCAGCGCGGTGCGTGAATTGGCCAGCCACTGCACGCTGGGCAGTTCCAGCCCACGCGCCTGCAACGCCTGGTAGCGCTGCACGAAGGCCGAACCGACGGTGCCGGTTCCGAGCAGCGCCAGGCGGCCGGTCCCCAGCAGCGGAATCTCGACAGGCAAAGCGCTCATGCGTCTGCCACCTGTTTGCCGCGCGCCACCGCATCGATCACCGCCTCGGCGCGCGCCAGAGCGCTGCCCAGATCGGCCAGCAGGTCGCGCTCGCCCTCGATACCGACCGACAGACGCAGCAGGCCTTCACTGATGCCCGCAGCCGCGCGTGCTTCGGCAGTCATTGCCGCGTGGGTCATGGTCGCCGGGTGTGCGATCAGGCTTTCCACGCCTCCCAGCGACTCGGCCAGCGTGAAGTAACGCAGGCCATCGACGAACGCGCGTACAGCAGCATGCGGATCATCGCCGGCACAGCTGGCCAGTTCGAAGGACAGCATCGCGCCGAAACCACTCTGCTGACGCGCGGCAACGGCGTGGCCCGGATGATCGGCCAGGCCCGGGTAGTAGACCTTGGCCACCGCAGGATGCGCATCAAGCAGCGCCACGATCGCGGCGGTGTTTTCCTGGTGCGCGCGCAGGCGTGCATCCAGCGTACGCAGGCCGCGCAGGGTCAGGAACGCATCGAACGGCGAGCCGGTAAGGCCCAGGGCATTGCCCCACCACACCAGCTGTTCATGCACGGCGGGATCGCGGGCAATCACCGCACCACCGACCACGTCGCTGTGGCCGTTGATGTACTTGGTGGTGGAGTGCAGCACCAGGTCCGCGCCGAACGACAGCGGTTGCTGCAATGCCGGCGACAGGAACGTGTTGTCGACCACCACCAGCGCACCGGCTTTGTGCGCCGCGTCGATCACGAAGCGCAGGTCGGTGATGCGCAGCAGCGGGTTGGACGGGGTTTCCACCAGCACCAGCTTCGGCTGCGTGGCCAGGGCCTGGGCCAGCGMGCGCGGGTCGGTCAGGTCGGCAGTGAYCAGTTCGAARTGGCCTTTCTTCGCCAGCGCGTTGAACAGGCGCCAGCTGCCGCCGTACGCATCGTGTGGCACCACCAGGGTGTCGCCGGGCTGCAGCAGTGCGTTCAGCACCAGGTTGATCGCGCCCATGCCGGTGGCGGTGACCACGCCGCCGGCGCCGCCTTCCAGTTCGGCCAGCGCCTCACCCAGCAGGTCGCGCGTGGGATTGCCACTCCGGGTGTAGTCGTACTGGCGCTTGTTGCCGAAGCCTTCAAAGCTGAAGTTCGACGACAGCACGATCGGCGGCGTGACCGCGCCATGGGCGGTGTCGCGATCGATGCCGGCGCGGACGGCGGCGGTGGTGCGACAACAGGACGGTTCAGCGGCGTGCAGGCTCATGCGGACTCTCCAGAAGTGCGGAAGGCGGTGGCGAGGATCGCGTCGATGCGATCGGTTTCTTTCAGGAAGGCGTCGTGACCGTAGGGCGAGCGCAGCACGCGCAGGCTGCCGCGTGGGCCCAGTCCCTCGACCAGGCCGACCAGGTCGGCAAGCGGAACCAGGCGGTCGCCTTCAACGGCAACCACCACGGTCGGCGGCAGGATCGCGCTCGGGTCCACGCGGTGCAGGTCGATCGACTCGGACAGGCGCAGGTAGGCATTGACCGGCGTGCGCGCGACGTACTGCGCACCAGCCGCGTCGAGATAGTCTTCGGCCGCGACACGGACGCGGCCATTGACCACCTCCGGTGCTGCATCGAAGCGTTCGCCGAATTCTTCCGGTGTGCGGTAGCTGAGCATGGCGAACTGGCGGGCCAGCGCCAGGCCGTGGTCTTCGCCACACTGCAGCTGGCCCAGCGCCACGGCACGGCGCTGCAGCGCACGCCAGGCGGCGGCATACGGGTGCGGGCGGTGCGCACCGCTGGCCAGCACCAGCTGGCGTACCCGGGCACGGTGGCGGATCGCGAACTGCTGGCCGACCAGCGCGCCGTAGGAATAGCCGACGAATGCCTTCAATGCGCGGATGCCGAGGTGATCCAGCAGCAGCGCCAACGCATCGGCCTGGTCGGCGGTATCGATCGGCACATCCAACGCACCGTCGGCGCCGATGAAATCGAACGCGAGCACACGCAGCTGCTGCGGATCCAGTGCGCGGCCACTGCCGACCAGGCCTTCGGCCCAGCCCTTCTCGCTGAACTGCGCATTGGAGGCTACATGGCGGTGCGCGGAAATGCCGCCGGCCAGCACCACCACCGGTGCGTTGACCGGACCGACCCACTCATAGCGCAGGCGCACCGGGCAGGGGCCGGCATGACGCATCGACAGCACGGCGGCGAACTCGCCGCGCTCGGCGTGCACGCGGTCATCGACCGGCACGCTGACGGGGACAAAGGGTTCGGGGCGAAGCACGGTGCTGGTGGCGAAGCTCATGGCGGGTTCCGGTAGGGAAATCGGCCATCGAGCCTTCGCGGGGCTCGCGTTCGAAGTGCACGTTGGGTGCAGGTTCGAACCATCTTTCGGTGGACGCCACGGTCCCCGCAGGATTTGGCACCTACGCAGGCGCTTTCGCGTCTGCGGGCTGCCCCGGCTTCAAAGGGCCTGTCCCTCTGCCGGTCTCGATGGTGGAGCCACGATGCCAGTCCTTTTCGGGCATGTCAATCCTTTCATGCGGATAAAGAGATGGATGAATGCAAAGCCCCCACCCTTCCCCCGTCCCGACAGCTTGCGTAGAGTCCCGGCGGTCCATGTCGCTGGAGCCTTCGATGCGCCGCCTGCCCCTGCCCTGCCTCCTGCTGCCCCTGTTGGCGAGCGCCCCCGCGAACGCTGCCGACTGGCGCCAGGGCTGGGGACTGGTGCCACAGACGCCGGCCGCGCGCACGGCCGGCGCCACGCCGCAGGCGGCGCCGATGGCCCGCCTGCGCCTGCAGTCGCTGGGCGACCAGTGGCAGGCGCGGATCGACAACCCACTGTCCGGCCC
>NZ_JBFTNR010000079.1:0-8797 GCF_056665995.1 Stenotrophomonas sp. 05L44_2 | reverse complement strand
GCGTAGTCCTGGCAGGTCATTGCCTTGGCACCCGCTGATGCACCGGCGGCGTAGTTCCAGCCGCTGGCGCCGGGATGCGGGGTCAGCAGGACATCGCAGGGCAGGGCGCGCACCGTGGCGAAGCTGCGGCGATAGTCCTCGATCAGGTGCGGGTAGCGCGGGTTGGCCTGCAGCTGATAGCCCGGCGCACTCAAACTGTCGGCGTAGACCATGCGCACCGGCTTGCCGCCCCGGGTGTCGGTCCAGGTCCAGGCGGTGCTGCCCGGGGTATGGCCGGGCACGAAGTGCGCGGTGAAGTCGACGCCACCGAGCGAGACCACCTCGCCATCCATGATGATCCTGTCCGCCGTTGCCGGCGGATAGGTGATGTCGTCGCCGAAGTGCAGGTCGTTGCTGCCGCCACGTGCCAGCAGCACCGCAGATTCGGCATTTGCGACGATCTGCGCAGCGGTACTGCGCTTGAGCGCAGCAACCGGGCCGGCGTGATCGGCGTGGGCATGACTGAGCAGGATCAGGCGCAGATCCTGCGGCGCAACGCCGCGCGCTTTCATGTTGCGCAGCAGGTGGTCGGCCATCTGCGGCATGCCGCCATCGAGCAGCACCGCGCCCTGCGGCGTCTGCACCAGCAGCGCGGTCAGGTCTTCGGTGCCGATCTGCCAGGTGTGATCGGCAATCTGCAGCGGCGCCATCGGCTGCAGCCAGGAGGCATCAACGGTGTAGGCACGCAGTTGCGGCAGCGTCGGTTCGGCGGCAGAGGCCGCAGCGGGAAGCAGGGCAGCGAGCGTGATGGCGAGGGTCTGCAAGCGCATGGGAGGGCACCGATGTAGGAGGCCCAGAAACTAGCATGGGCCTCCTTCATCGCGTCACGCATAGAATTCATGGCACCCATAAGGCGCCATGTCTCAGTAGCGATACTGCCACCCCAGCGTAAGCACTCGCCCACGCCCGGCGAAGTAGCTCGGGTTGGATGGCGTGGTCTGCGAGTAGTAGGTGATGTACTGCTTGTTGGCGAGGTTCTGCACGCCCAGGGTGAAACTGCTCTTGCCCAGCGCATAGCGGGCGACCAGGTCGACCGTGGTGTAGCCCTTGAAGCTGGCCACCGGCACGCCGCGCAGGTCGAAGTCGCGATCGAAGGCATGGCTGGCTTGCAGACGGGTGCTGAGTTGCGAGGTCCAGCCCTGTTCCCAGAACGCGGTCAGACGGTTCGGGGCGATGTTGACGCCTGCCAGGTCGCTTTCCAGACGACCATCCAGGTCGGCGTCGTAGCGGCCATTGGCGCGGGCATAGCCCATGCCGAGGTGGCTGTCACCCAGGCGCAGGCGCAGGTTGGTCTCGAAGCCTTCCACCCGCGTGGCCTGGCGCTGCACGTTGTAGGCATCGATGCCGGCGTCATAGACCAGTACCGAACCCAGCTTGGATTCGGAGGTGTAGTACGCGATATCGCCGCTGAAGCGGCCGTCGTCATACTCCAGCCCGATCTCGCGGTTGTCCGACACCACCGGCGACAGGTCCACCAGGTTGTCCACGCGCTGGCCATCGCGATTGATCGCGCGCAGCACGCGGCCAACATCGGCCACGGTGTAGCCTTCCGAATACGACGCGTAGGCATTGAGACGGTCATTGATGTACCAGACCGCGCCGAAGTTCGGCAGCGTCTCGCTCATCGTCGGTTTGCCGCCGGCCACCTTGCGTGCGCCGTAGCGGGGCAGGGTGGTGTAGTCGCCCACCTCCAGCTCGCCCTTTTCGTAACGCAGTCCTGCGGACAGCATGACGTGGTCGGTGGGCCACCACTGCAGCTGCAACAGCGGCGACAGGCTCTGATAGGTGGTCAGCGGCACCCAGTTCAGGCCGCTGGCCAGCAGCACCTGATGGGTGCGGTCGCGCAGGCCATCCAGCCCGAGGGTCACGTCCAGCGAGGTGTCGCCGATGCGACGCCAGCTCTGGGTCAGCTTGAAGCCGCGTTTGTCTGATTCATTCTGGGTCTGGTCCCAGGCGGCGTTGGCACCCGTGTTGCCCCAAGGGTCCCACTGGCTGGCGCCGTAACGCCCTTCGAAATCGACCGCGAAGGCCTGTGCCAGGAACTGGCCGCCGAACAGATCGGCATTGCCGTAGTCCAGGGTCAGCGAGCGTGAGCGGTTCATCGGCGGATCGAGCGGCGTATCGCCGGGCACCGACGTGGCCGGGCGACCGGTGCGGAAGTTGCCATCCACAGGCAGGTAATTGTCCAGGCCACGCAGTTCGTAGCGATTGGCCATCAACTGCACGCGCTGGCCTTCGGCGATGTTCCAGCCAAGCTTGGCGAAGATGTTGGTCGAGGTCGAATCCATCAGTTCGCCCTGCGCGTTGGTGCCGATCGCACGGCCGTCGCCGTCGTAGTACAGGCCCTGCCGTTCATGGGCGAGGCCAGCCACGAGGTCGAACTGTTCGCCGCGGATGCCCACCAGTGCCGAAGCGCGCTGGCCGTCATCATCGCGCCGGCGCGGCGAGGCGGCGGTGAGCGAAAGGCTGCTGTCCAGCAGGAAAGCACCCGGTTCGCTCGGCGCACTGCGGGTGATGATGTTGACGATGCCGCCGGTGCCGCCGATGCCCTGCAGCGCGTTGGCACCGTGGATCACTTCGATGCGTTCGATCATCGCCGGATCGATGGTATGCGAATCACGCGAGCCGTCGCGCAACGGGGTTGACTGCGGCACGCCGTCGACCATGTACAGGATGCCGCGCCCGCGCATGCTTTCGCCATAGTTGGACATCTTCTCGCGTGCCGGAGCGAAGGCCGGGATCTGCGAGGACAGCACGCGTGACACATCCGAGCCCAATGCCAGCTGCTGCTGGACGTCCTCACGGGTGAGCACGGTGATGGTGTTTGGCATGGCGGTCTCGCCCTGCGGCATGCGCGCGGTGGACGCCGACACAGTCACTCTGCCAAGCGAGGTTGCGGCTGCCGGCGCTGGCGCAGTGCGCGGGCGGTCCGTGTTTGCCGCCGCAGCTGCCGTAGCGAGCGCGCTGCGGATCACGAACACGCCCGGCGAGCGTTCCTCGACGCTCAGTCCCTGGCCGGCAATCAGCCGTTGCAGTGCTTCGCGCGGGGCATAGCGGCCGTCCAGCGCTGGCGCCTGGCGGCCGGCAACGCTGTCTGCAGCGAACAGCAGCTGGATGCCGCTCTGCCTGGCCACCGCATTGAGTGACTGTTGCAGCGGGGCGGCCGGAAGATGGACGTCCACCGCCGTGGGGGTGGACTGCGCCGCCGCCGGAAGGGCGGCGCACAGGCTGACGGCCAGCAGGGCAGGCGTCAGGCGGCGCAGGGCGGCGGGCAGGGCAATGCGGGTCATGCGGGGTCCTTCAGAGGGGTTCATGCAGCAGCCGTATGAGCAGGGCCATAACCCACCCTCGGTGCCGAATTCAGTGGCGTGCGGAGATGTGCACGCTGCCGTCGCCGCGGACGTGGACGGCGACGGGCAGGATCTCCGGCAGCAGCGCCAGCGCGGTGGCGGCATGGTCGCCATCGAACACGCCCGATACCTGCAGCGTGGCCAGTCCGGGTTCGTCCAGTACGATTGCGCCGTGGTGATAGCGCTGCAGGCTGCGTACCACCTCGCCCAGCGGGGCCTGCGCGAACTGCAGTCGGCCCTGCGTCCATTCCCCGCTGCCAGTGGCGATCGGCTGCGGCGGCTGCACCGGCCCTGTCCCTGTCCCTGCCAGCAGCTGCTGGCCAGGCTGCAGGTGCTGCTCGCCGTCACGGCCAGCAACGCGCACGCCGACCTCGCCTCGCCACAGGCGGACTTCACTGCGGTCACCGCGTCGCTCCACGTCGAACACCGTGCCGTAGTTGCGCACCTGCACGGGCCCGGCATCGACCTGGAACCGGCGCCAGCGCGAGGGCGCCACGTCGAAGCGGGCGCGTCCGGAGACCAGCACCGCGCGGCGCGAACGCAGATGGCTGCGCACCTGCAGATGGCTGCCCGCATCCAGCTGGATACGGCTGCCATCGGCCAGCAGCACGTTGCGACGTTGGCCGATGGCCGTCCGGTAATCGTGCTGTTGCCAGCCGGGATCGACAGCGTAAAGCCCGCCCAGTCCAGCCACCAGCAGCAGGCCGAGCGCAGCCCCGCCGATCTGCCGGCTGCGGTGGGGGCGATACAGTTGCGCCGGATCGGGTACCGGGAACAGTGCCTTGAGGGTGTCCCGATGTTGCTCCAGCAGACGATCAGGCGAAGGCGTGCCGGCCTTGTCCGGGAGTGGAGGGCGCGGGCGAGGGGGCGCTGTCACGTCAGCGCCCTCACCGGCAGCGCCTGCCGGCAATCGACCATCGCCAACCGCAGATGCCGCTCGACCGCCTTCAGGCCGATCCCCATGCGGCGGGCAACCGCAGCCTGCGGAACGTCATGGATCTTGTGCAGGATGAAGACCTGGCGGCGTCGACAGGGCATCGCACGGATGACGTCGACAAGCCGTGCCAGTTCCTGCGCGGCAACGGCCTGTCTGGCCGGGCCGGCACCTTCGCAGGCCGCATCGGGCAGTTCGGCACGCGGTTCCACCCACTGGCGACGCAGGTCTTCAGCACGGCAACGATCAACCGCAGCGTCATGCGCCATCCGTCGCAGCAGCGCCATCGGCTGGCGCACGCCGGCCGGTTCGGGGCGCTCCAGCAGGCGTACGCAGACGTCGTGCACCACCTCGCGGGCCAGCCCGGGTGAGGCGAAGCGACGGCGCAGGTAATCCACCAGATCCTCGTAGTGGCGCACCAGCGAGGACACCAACGGCAGCACAGGTGGCGGGGGGTGCGGTGGCGTGGACATCCGGGAAAGCGGCGCAGGCAGGAAGGGGTGCCAGGCAGGGCCAGCCCTGCGCGGTGTCACGATAGTAATGGGAACTGTTCGCATTTGCTATCGGATGAGCGACGACGGGATTGTTCGCGGTGCCCGGAAAGTGAATCCATGATCACCCTCTGCAGCGCACACTCGGCCGCAGATAGGCTGCATGGCAGCCATCGGGGAGAGTGACCATGCACGTGCTTCTGGTGATCGTCGGCGGGTTCCTGCTGCTGGCCGTCTTCGCGCTGTTCGGCAGGCTCTGGAGCACAAGCAGCCCTCAGCTGCCAACGGGGCTGCTGGCCTTCATCGGCACCTGGCTGCTGGTATCGGTGGCCAACATGTGGGTGGGGGTCAGCCGGGCAGGCTATACGGTGCGCGAGGAGTTGCCGATCCTGCTGCTGGTGTTTGCCGTGCCGGCGCTGGTGGCCGGTGTCATCTTCTGGCGGCTGGGCCGCTGAACCGAGGATCCGTGATGCCGGCAACGCCCCGTCTTCCTGCCCTGCGTCGTCGCGACGGCCATCATGCACGGGTGACCTACGAAGAACTGTTCTTCGACCTGGTCTATGTGTTCGYGGTCACCCAGCTCAGCCACCACCTGCTGCACCACCTGGGCCTGCTGGGCGTGCTGCAGACGCTGGTGTTGTGGTTTGCGGTCTGGCTTGGCTGGCAGTACGCGTGCTGGGTCAGCAACTGGTTCGACCCGGAGGCGCCGCGTATCCGTGGCCTGTTGTTCGTCACGATGCTGCTGGCGTTGCTGATGTCTTCGTCCATCCCGGAAGCCTTTGCCGGTCGCGCCTGGATGTTCGCCGGTGCCTACGCCACGATGCAGGTAGGGCGGACGCTGTTTGTGCTGCTGGAAGTAGGGCGCTCGCACCCGCTGGCCGCCAACTTCAGGCGCATGCTGGCCTGGGTCAGCGTTTCGGCCTGCTTCTGGCTGGCCGGTGCATCGGTCGAGGGCAATGCGCGGCTGGCATTGTGGGCGGTGGCTGTCGCCTGCGAGTACATCTCGCCGATGTTCGGCTTCGCGTTTCCGGGCCTTGGCCGTTCGCGTACCCGCGAGTGGACCATCGAAGGTGGGCACCTGGCCGAGCGCTGCCAGTTGTTCGTGATAGTCGCATTGGGTGAGACGTTGCTGGCAACCGGCGGCGTGCTGAGCGAGGTGGAGCGCTGGAGTGGCGCGGTGGTGTCGGCAGTGCTGGCGACCTTTGCCGGTACGATCGCGATGTGGTGGCTGTACTTCGGCATCTCCAGCCGCGACGCCACCGACACCATCACCCGTTCCGACGACCCGGGCCGCATCGGCGCCTACTTCCACTACGTGCACGCGCTGCTGATCGCCGGCATCATCGCCACCGCCGTCGGCAACGACCTGGTGATGGACGAACCGGAGGCGAGGGTGACCCTGCCGTATGCCGCGATGCTGGCAGCGGGGCCGTTGATCTACCTGCTGGGCAGCGCACTGTACAAGCGGGCGGTCTACGGCCGCGTGCCGCGCTCGCACCTGGTGGGGGCAGGGGTTCTGGTCGTGCTCGGCTTCGTGCTGCCATGGATGCACCTGCTGGCGGCAGGGTGGCTGACCAGCATCGTGCTGCTGGCGGTGGGGCTGGCCGATACACGGTTGAAGCGAAGCATTGCAGCGACGCGCCGTTAGGGGGCTGCCCGGCAGGCCTGAGCTCAGCGCAGCTCCGCAGCCATCGCCGCCAGTCGGCTCACGGTGTTGATGTTGCGGCCGGTTCCGTTTGCTGCGAAGGGGACGCGCAGGCGCGAACCGGCCATGCCATCGCCGTAGTGGATGAACAGCTCGCGCTTGCCGAGAGCGAGCTGTTCTTCGCCAATACCCGTCACGCCCTGCAGCGGATCCTTCGGCAGCTCCGCATCGATGAACAGGGCGACGACACGGTTGCCGGCGGCGTCCTTGAACGGGTTGCGGGCGACCACTTCGGCCATCTCAGCAGCGGTACGCAGCAGCACGCCGACCGGCTTGCCCGCATAAGCATGCAGGCTTTTCGCCAAACTGCCGCGCACACCCGCCTCGTCGAGCGTACTGCTGAACACGGCATTGCCGCTGGCGATATAGGTGCGGACGTCCCGGAATCCGGCGTTCTCGCACATCCGCACCAGCTCGGTCATCGGTAGCTTGCCGGTGCCGCCGACATTGACCGCGCGCAGCAGGGCCACGTAGGCGGTCATGGCGCAGCGGCCTGCAGCCGGTCGTACATGCGGACCAGATCGACCAGCGTGCGTGCTTCCATCTTGCGCATGACCTGCGCGCGACGCACCTTCACGGTGATCTCGCTGACCCCCAGGTCGGCGGCGATCTGCTTGTTCAGGCGACCGCGCACCACGCCGGCAACCACCTCGCGCTCGCCGGCGTTCAAGGTGCCCCAGCGCAGCTGCAACGCGCCCAGCGCATCACCCTCGCGGCGCCGCTGGCGATCGATCCCGATGCCCCTGTGGATCGCGTCCAGCAGTTCCTGGTCGCGGAACGGCTTGGTCAGGAATTCGATGGCGCCGTCCTTGATCGCATTGACGCCCATGGCGATGTCGCCGTGGCCGGTGATGAACACCACCGGCAGGTGCAGRYCGTGGCTGGCCATGCTGCGATGGAAATCCAGTCCGCTCTGCCCGGGCATGCGCACGTCCAGCACAAGGCAAGCCGGAGCATCCTCCATCGCATGGGCAAGAAATTCGCCGGTCGAGGCGAAGGCCCGCACCTGCAGGCCCATCGAGGCCAGCAGGTCCTCCAGCGCGGCGCGCACCGAGGCGTCGTCGTCGACCACGTAGACGATCGGTGACGGTTCAATAGGTGCTGTGGTGGGTTTACGCATGCGCAGCCTCCGTGGCCGTTGGCAGCTCGAAGATGAAGCAGGCGCCGCCACCGGCCGGTCGTTCGGCGCGGATATGGCCGCCGTTGGCTTCGATCATCGAGCGGCTAAGGCTGAGGCCCAGGCCGAGGCCGTTCGCCTTGGTGGTCCAGAATGCATCGAACACGCGGTCAGTCTGCTCAGCGGGCAGGCCGACACCGCGATCGCGCACGCTCAGGCTGACGTGGCCGCGACCATCGTACGCCGTCAGCATGGACAGCCTGCGCTCGCTTACGCGCGTGTCCGACATCGCATCGACGGCGTTGAGGATGAGGTTGCCGATCACCTGCTGCACCTGTACGCGATCGGCATGGGCAGGGGGGAGTTCATTGCCCAGCACCAGCGCCACGGTCACACCATGCTGTTCCAGTTCGCTGCGCGAGAGTGCCAGCATTTCCTCCACGGCCAGGTTGAGGTCGAAGGCCTGGCGCTCTGGCGCGGCGCCTTGGGTCAGGCCACGGATGCGGGCAATCACGTTACTGGCGCGATGGGCGTCGGCGACGATGCGGGCGATGGTCTGGCGCGCCTTGTCCAGGTTCGGCGGCTCCTGGGCCAACCAGCGCTGGCTGGCTTCGGCGCTGCTGGCGATGGCCGCCAACGGCTGGTTCACTTCATGTGCGATGGAGGTGGTCAGCTCGCCGACGGTGGAGGCGCGGGCCACCCGCAGCAGGCGCGCCTGTGTATCCTGCACCGCGGCCTTGGCCGCTTCCATCTTCAATGCCAGGTAGGTGGTGATGCCGATCACCAGCATGCCGATCGCTGAATTGACCAGGCCGATGCGGTAGGTGCCGAAGCGGGTGAGGAAGAAGCTAAGGCCGGTCAATGCGATGCAGACTGCCGCAAGGGCGATGAGCCCGCGGGCGGGAAGCCGCCGCGACGCTGCCAGGATCACCGCCGCGTAGAAGCAGGCGGCAGCAACGGCGTAGTCGGTAACCGTATCGACCAGGAAGATGGCCGCCATCACGATGATCAGGGCCAGCACGACCAGTGGGCGGCGGGGCGACAGCGATGGCATCGGGATAGCTCCCTGGCGTGGGTGGAAAGGATAGCAAAGCGCTGTTCAGTAGATGTCGACCTTGGTCGGCATGCCCCAGAGAGATGCAGGGTAGTGCCGGCCCCGGG
>NZ_JBFTNR010000078.1:0-8850 GCF_056665995.1 Stenotrophomonas sp. 05L44_2 | reverse complement strand
ACCAACTACAACAGCGTGACCCTGGGCAGCACCAGCAGCGGCCCGACCACGGTGCGCAACGTCGCTGCCGGCACCGCCGGTACCGACGCGGTCAACGTCGACCAGCTGAAGTCGGGCATGGCGCAGACCCTGGACTGGTCCAAGGCCTACACCGATGAGCGCATGGGCGGCTTCGAACGCGACCTGCGCAAGACCGACAACCGCGCCTCGGCCGGTATCGCCTCGGCGATGGCAACCGCATCGCTGCCGCAGCCCAGCGAAGCCGGCCGCAACATGGCCTCGATCGCCGCCGGCAGCTACAACGGCGAATCCGGCGTGGCCTTGGGCATCTCCGGTGTCTCCGAGGGCGGTCGCTGGATCTACAAGTTCAGTGGTTCCACCAACAGCCGCGGCGAGGCCGGTGTGGCCGTCGGTGCCGGCATCCAGTGGTGATCGCCTGCGCCGGGTCGCATTCGCGGCCCGGCGCAGCGGGCAACGTCTACAGGGGGAATGACATGAAACCGCATCGCATCGCTCGCAGTGGCCGCGTCGCCGCCACGCTGGGCCTGATCCTGGCCGCGGGGCTGCTGGTTGCCTGCCGCAGCCACGCACCGGCCGCCGACGGCCCCGCCGACAGCCCCGCCGTCACCTTCCCGGAGGCCAGCAAGGCATCGCTGAAGGAAGGCATCTATCCGGATATCGCCGACCTGCGCCGGTTCGCACCGGGCATGAGCAAGCGCCAGCTGTACACGTTGCTCGGCACCCCGCACTTCAACGAAGGCATGTGGGGCGTGCGCGAGTGGAACTACCTGTTCAACTTCCGCACCGCACAGGGCGCGGAGTACTTCACCTGCCAGTTCCAGGTGCGCTTCGACAACAAGGGCATCGCCCAGGGCGGCTACTGGAAGCCTGAATCGTGCGCAGCGGTCCTCGACCCGCCGCGTCCGCCGCCACCGCCGGCGCCGGCGCCCTTGCCGGAGCAGCCGCTGCGGCTGGCTGCCGATGCACTGTTCGGCTTCGACAGTGCCGTACTCAGTGCCAGCGGCCAGCAGGCCGTGCAGGGTGTACTGGCGCAGGTGCGTGAGGCCAGCCAGGTGCAGTCGATCCAGGTGGTCGGCTACACCGACCGCATCGGCAGCGCTGCCTACAACCAGACGCTGTCGCAGCGACGTGCCGAGGCGGTGCGCATGGCGCTGGTACAGGGCGGCGTATCCGCGGCGAGCATCAGCGCTGAAGGGCGGGGTGCGGCCGAACCGCTGGTGCAGTGCGACCAGCGCAACCGGCGCGAACTGATCGCCTGCCTGGCGCCCAATCGCCGGGTGCAGATCGCGGGCGTGGCCCGGTCGCACTGAATCCCCGCGYCGGGGCGTGCCCCGGCATCCCGAGTCCCCCCTGTTCTGCCGGCAGGACGTGGAAACGTCTCCCCCGTTTTCCACGCCTGCCGGTGGGCAGGTTTCTTCCCTGGTGCACCTGATGAATGCCCAATTCCTGCCCTTGTCCATGAAGACGGAAGCCACTCTCAGCGTGTACGGCCAGCTCGGCAACCATGCGGTCGTGCGCATTCCCGGGCGCCGGCTGCCGGGCCTCATCCTGCAGGCCGACACCGTTGCCGGCTTCCTCACCCAGCTGCAGGAAGCACAGGCGTGCCTGCGCAGCGGCCGCGCGCAGCGTGCCGACGCCGAGCTGGACATGCTGGTCGACATGCTCGAGCAGTGGTACGCGCTCATCGAATCGCGCCTGGCCGATGCCGGCGAGGCCTTGTAGAGAAACAGGGGACGGAGGGGATCAAGTCGTGTCCCGCACAACCGGGGCATGAACGACTTGATCCCCTCCGTCCCCTTTTCTGTTGCTATGCGCGGGCGCGGATCATCCAGCAGGCGGTTTCCACCCGCACACGGTCACCGTCGATGAACGGTGCGAACGCGGTCAGCGCCTGCTGCAGCAGCGCTTCGGCGCGTTCGGCCGGCAACGCACGCAGGGCCAGACCCACAGGTCCGAGCTGGCCGACGTAGCTGGCCAGCGCATCACGGCTGAGGAAGCAGGTGAGGTCCAGCGGCGCGATGTCCACGTCCTGCCATCCGGCACGCTGCAGCAGCCGGCGCACCCGTTCGCCATCGGCGAAAGCGAACTGCCCCGGTGCACCGGGTACCCGCGCCGGCAGCACCAGCTGGTCTGCAAGGGCGCGCTCGGCGGTGGTCATGAACGGATTCTCCTGCGCGCTGCGCCAGGCGATGCAGCGCAGGCCCGCGCCCGTTCGGGCGGCACGGTGCAGGTTGGCGAAGGCGGCCTGCGTGTCCTCGAAGAACATCACCCCGAAGCGCGACTGGATCCAATCGTAGTGCGCCGTTGCGAAGGGATGGCGCTGGGCATCGGCAACGATGAAGTCGACCCCGCGCGCGATCGCGGCGGCGCGCTGGCGGGCCAGGCCAAGCATCGGTGCGGAGATGTCCACGCCCGTGCAATGGGCGTCAGGGCGTGCTGCGGCGGCGCTCAGCGTACTGGCGCCGGTGCCGCAGCCCACGTCCAGCAGTTCCGTGACGGTAACCGGCAGCTCGTCGCGCAGGGCATCGGCCATCGGTTGGAACAGGCCGTCCAGCAGGGTCTGCTGCGCGACCCAGTTCTCGCCGGCGGCGCCGTTCCAGAGCGTGTTCTGATCGAGCGGGAGTGAATCGTCCATGGGCTTGCCTTGCGCGGGGAGTGCGACCATGGTGGCGCTTGAAGCCCACTTGAGGTCAAGCACGATGCAGGAACTGGATATCGGTGAGGTGGTCCGCCGCAGTGGCGTGCCGGCCTCGACGCTGCGCTACTACGAGCAGCTCGGCCTGTTGCAGGTACTGGGGCGTCGCGGCCTGCGCCGGCAGTACCACGAGCAGGTGCTGGAACGGCTGGCACTGATCGGCCTGGGACAATCGGCAGGCCTGTCGCTGCAGCAGATCGGCGCAGCGATGCCGCAGGGGGCAGGGCTTGCACTGGATCGCACGGCATTGCTGGCCCGGGCCGATGCGCTGCAGCTGCAGATCCGCAGATTGCAGCGGGCGCAGGATCGGCTGCGGCGGGCTGCCGCCTGTCCACACGCCGAGGATGCTCGGCGCTGCGTGTCGTTCCGCAGGTTGCTGCGAGCGCAGCAGCACGTAGCGCGCGGATGAACTGCCGACACCCGCTCAATCGCGGGTGCTGACTTCCCAGGTGGCATGCAGCACGCCCGGCACCTGTTCCATCCGCGCCAGCACCACGTCCAGTTCGTCGGCGCTGACCGCGGTGCTGACCAGCACTGCGATCACATCAGTGGGCGCATCKGCGTGCTCCACCAGTTGCACGTCGCCAACGGGGTACTGCGCGGCTTCCAGCGCATCGACCAGGCGCTCGCGCACGCGCGGTACCGCGTCGGCATCCACGCTCAGGCGCACTTCGTAGGTCGCTTCGCTGGCGGCTTCGTTGATCGGGATGCGGTTGATCGCGTTCACCAGTGGCCGCAGCAGGGTATTGCCGGCGATGATCAGCACGGTCAGCAGCACGCCTTCGGCCAGCATGTCCGCGCCGGTGCAGCTGCCCACGGCAGCCGAGCACCACAGCGTCGCGGCGGTGTTCAGGCCGCGCACGTTCATGCCTTCCTTCATGATCACGCCGGCGCCGAGGAAGCCGACGCCCGAGACGACGTAGGAGATGACCCGCACGGCCTCGGCGCTGCCGGCGATGCGCATGCCCAGGTCAACGAAGGCGGCAGCGCCGACAGCCACCAGCACGTTGGTGCGCAGGCCAGCGGTGCGTTGCCGGTACTGGCGTTCGGCGCCGATCAGGGTGCCGAGCACGAACGCCGCCAGCAGGCTGACCACGGTGTCGGCGAACGGGYCGGGCTGGAAGGTTTCAATGAAGCGCATGGCCGCAGTCTACCTCCCGCAGGTGACAGTAGAACCACGCCACGCGTGGAGGGGCAGGGGGCATCATCCACGCGTGGCGTGGATCTACTCGTCGACGCGCTCGCCCATCATTTCGCGCTGGCGCTTGTCCAGTTCCTCCGCATAGCGCTTGCGCACGAATGCTTCAGACACCACGCCCAGCACCTGGCCATCGTCGGCCACCACCGCCAGCTCGTCGGCCTGGGTCTGGTCGAACCGCTGCATCACGGTCACCACGTCGGCGCTGGTGGCAAGGGCCACGTCGCGGTTCTCGGCGAACGTACCTACGACGTCCTCGGGCTTCACGCCGTCGCCGAACAGGCGCGGAATCTGCACGATGCCAGCGTAGTGGCCTTCACTGTCGATCAGGATCACCCGGCTGCCCGAGCCCAGCGGGAAGCGCTGGCGGAAGGCGGCGGCATCGAGGTCGGCCGAGGCGGTGGCCACACCCTTGCGCATCATCCGCCCGGCATTGAGGTTGTGCACCCAGCCGATGTCACGCGCGCTCTTGATGGTTTCCCCGCGCAGGTGCATGCGCCAGGTCGAGAAGGAATAGCCGAACCACTGCCGCACCAGGGTGCTGGACACCAGCACGGCGCTCATCACCACGCTGGTCAGCAGGAAGTCGTGGGTGCCTTCCAGTACCAGCATGGCCATGGTCATCGGCGCGCCAACCACCGCCGCGGCCAGTGCAGCCATRCCTGCCAGCGCGGCCGACGTGGCGTCGACCACCGGGACGCCGGTGGCCATCGCCAGCAGCCCCGCAAACAGCGTGCCGACCAGGGTGCCCATGAACAGCGAGGCGAAGAACAGTCCGCCGCGGAAACCGAAGCCCAGCGAAATGCCGGAGGCCAGGCATTTCAGCGTCAGCAGCCCGCCGATCCAGATCAGCGGCAGATGGGTGGTCAGGTCCAGGTGCAGCGCTCCGTGGCCGGACGACAGCACCTGCGGGCTGGCCAGCGCCAGCGGAATCAGCAGCAGGCCGCCCACCACCGGGCGCCCCCACAACGGCAATGGGCTGCGCTTGACCGTGCCCTCGATGGAGGCGATCAGGCGCATCACCACGATGCCGACCATCGCACAGCAGCAGCCGAGCAGGCCGTAGATCGCATAGTCGGCTGCGCGCACGTCGATGGTCGATGCCGCCGGCAGCAGATAGGCGTCCACGCCTGCCTGGTCGGCAACGAAGGCGCCGGCCAGTGCGGCCACCGCAACCGGCGCCAGCGCCGCCGGCGTATAGGCACCGATGACGATCTCGAAGGCGTAGAAGGCCCCGGCCAGCGGTGCACCGAAGGCCGCGGCGATCGCACCGGCCGCGCCAGCACCGACCAGGATGCGCACGTCGTTGCGGCGCAGGCGCATCACCCGCCCCAGCTGCGAACCGCTGCCGGCGCCCATCTGCGTGTATGACGCTTCCAGTCCGACCGAAGCACCGCAGCCATTGGAGACCAGGGTCTGGGTCAACACGATCAGGTTGTCGCGCATCGACATGCGGCCGCCATGCAGTGCATTGGCTTCCACGGCATCCAGCAGGGGGCGTTTCAGGCGCGTGGCAGCCAGGCTGACCAGGCCCACCCCCAGGCCACCCAGCGGCAGCACCAGCAGGGCAGTCCAGGTCAAAGCGGGCAGCGAGCTCAGGCGCATGCCCTCGTCCAGCCCATACAACGCCGTCTGCAGGGTGCGTGCCAGCCCAGCCTGCAACAGGGTCAGGCCGCCGGCGATCAGCCCGACCACCAGCGCCAGGGCGATGAACCACAGGTCGCTGCCGCGCAGGCGCAGGCGCAGGCCCTGGAAGGCCAGATGCAGGCGCGATGGCGAAGCGGTGGAGGACATGGTGGCGGCATGATACGCCGCCACCGTGAGCGCTACCGTCACCGCATCAGGCGGTTGCCATGCTCAGAAGCGGTAGCGGCCCTGCACGTAGAACGTGCGCGGCGCGGCCACCATGCGCCCGGCATTGCCATCCACGTTGCGGGTGTACCAGCGCTTGTCGGCCAGGTTGTTCACGCCCACCGCGACCTCGCTGTCGGCCAGCCAGGGCAGCTGCCAGGCGGCCTGCGCGTTCCACAGGCGTACGCCGGGTACACGGCCTACGCGCGCGTCGGCGGCTTCTTCCCAGGTGTTGGCGGCATCGGAGAACTGGCCGCTCTGGTGGGTGCTGGACACGTTGAAGGTCCAGCCGGCCAGCGCATAACGGGCGCCGACGCTGTCGGTATCGCGCGCGTAGAACGGCACATCCAGGCCGCGGTTGTCGCCGGACTGCTGGATGGCCTTGGTCCAGGTGTAGTTCGCGTACAGTTCCAGCCCGGCCAGCGCGCTGCTTTCGGCAAAGCGGTACTCGATCGCGCTTTCCACGCCCTTGTGGTCGGTGGCGCCGATGTTCTGGAAGGTGGGCGGGGTGATGCCCGGCACCTGCAGGATCTGGTTGTCGAAGCGCATCTTGAACACGGTCACTTCCGCACGCAGCGCGCCATCCTGCCAACGCGCGCCCAGCTCGGTGGTCCTGGCGATTTCCGGGTTCAGCGGATTGGTCGCGCTCTGCGAGTTCAACTGGATGTTCTGCACCGGTCCGAACGAGGTGGTGTAGTTGCCGAACACGGTCAGCTGCGGGGTCAACAGGTAGGCGACGTTGAGCGAGGGCAGGGCCTTGTCGTTGCGGCTGCTGAAGGTCGCGCCGCCGCCGGCCTGGCGGCGGTCCATGTCGATCCACTCCATGCGCACGCCGGGCGTGATCCGCCACTGACCGATGGCGATGYGGTCATCAACATAGAACGAGTGCGCATCGGTGGCGTTGTCGAAGCGGGTGGTCGCGCCGGTCGCACCGGTACGGCGGGTAACGGTGTAGCTGCGGTCGTTGCCGCGCTCGCGCAGGAAGCGGTAGCCGGCGGTGATGTCGTGCACGCTGCTGCCCCAGTGCAGGCGCTGGGTGTAGCGTGGCTCGATGCCGAGCACACGGTAGTCGCGCGGCTGCACCGTGATCTGTGTGTTGGCCGCGTTGATCAGCGAACTGGCCCGGTTGCTTTCGTTGTAATACGCCAGCACCTCGAACTCGCTGTTCTCCGACAGCGTGTTGGTGTAGCCCAGGTCGATGCCGGTGCGATGGCCCTTCCAGAAGTCGGACGGGCGGGTGTTCTGGAACGGATCGGCCTGGTACTGGGCGCGGGTCAGGCCGCCCGGAGTCAGAGAACGCACGTCGTAGTACGACAGCTTGGCGCGCAGTTCCTGCTGTGCGTCGATGGCATAGGCGAACTTCAGCGCCAGATCATCGAAGCGGTCATCGCTGCCCTGGCGCCAGCCGCGGCCGTCCTGCCCCGAATAGAGCAGGGCCATGCCCAGGCCGTTGTCGGCGGTGCCGCCGAGGAACGCGTTGTACTGGGTGCTGTCGCCGCCGCCGTGATCGTAGGCGCTGTAGCGCACGCCGGCCTCGCCGTGCAGGCCGGGCGCAGTCGGAATCGCGCGGGTGCTGAAGTTGATGATGCCGCCGACATTCTGCGGCCCGTAGCGCACCGCACCGCCGCCGCGTACCACGTCGATCGATTCGATGTTGGCCAGGCTGGCCGGGGCGAAGGAGAGTTGTGGCTGGCCGTACGGCGCAACCGCCAGTGGCACGCCGTCCAGCAGGACGGTCGAGCGCGGCGAGTAGCGGCCGGTCAGGCCGCGCACGCCGATGTTGAGCGAGACCGAGCTGCCAGCGGTGCCGGAGTTGTCGGTGACCTGCACGCCGGGAATGCGGCGCATGGCATCGCCCAGGCTGGCGGCGCCGCTGGCCTCGATGCGCTGGCGATCGACCACGGTACGCGCGCCAGCGAAGCTCTTGACGCTGTCGTGCAGGCCGGTGCCCAACCAACTGCCCGACACCTGGATGCTGTCGAGCGTGGTGGCGCTGTCCTGCGCGAGCGCGCTGGCGGCCGGAAACACGCACAGGGCGAGGGCGGCAGCCAGGGGCAGGCGGGCCGGTTGCTGGGCAGGGATAGGCATCGGTGCGGGGCGTGGAAGGTCGTAAATGAGAATTATTGCTGATTCCATTCGCCATTGGAATCGGTCCGCCGTTCAGCGCTTTGGCCCGGTGGTAAAGTGGCCGATTGCCTCCTGACCCGCTGAGAACTGCCATGTCCACTGCTGCTTTCTACCCCGTCGGTACCCCTGGCCAGCCGTGGGGCGTTGCGGAAAGGGAGCAGTGGCGTGCGCGCCAGCAGCGTCTGCGCCGTTACGRCGAGGAGGTGCTGCCGCGCATCGATGCACTGGCCGGGCACTTCGACAAGGTGGCCTACGGCCAGCTCGACTATGCAGGCGAGACCTACACCCTGTTCGCCCTGCGCAGCCGCGACTGGAACCCGGCGTTGCCGGCCGCGCTGGTGACCGGCGGCGTGCATGGCTACGAGACCAGTGGCGTAATGGGCGCGCTGGAGTTCCTCGAAAAACATGCCGCCCACTACGCCGGCAAGGCCAACCTTCTGGTCGCGCCGTGCGTGAATCCGTGGGGCTTCGAGCGCATCAACCGTTGGAACTTCGATGCGATCGACCCGAACCGCAATTTCCGCGCGGACGGCCCGGCCCGCGAATCGACGGCGCTGATCGAACTGATCGCACCGCTGAAGGGCCAGTTCGTGCTGCACATCGACCTGCACGAAACCACCGACAGCGACGAGAGCGAGTTCCGTCCCGCACTCGCCGCGCGCGATGGCAAGCCGTTCGAACCGGGCCTGATTCCCGATGGCTTCTACCTGGTGGACGACAGCGGGAATCCGCAGCCGGCCTTCCAGCAGGCCGTGGTCGCCGAAGTGGAGAAGGTGACCCATATCGCACCGGCCGACGACAAGGGCGAGATCATCGGTTCGCCAGTGGTCGCGCATGGTGTGATCGAGTACGCGCTGGTGCCGCTGGGCCTGTGCGCCGGCATCACCGGGGCGAAGTACACCACCACCACCGAGGTCTACCCGGACAGCCCCCGCGCGACGCCGCAGCAGTGCAACGA
>NZ_JBFTNR010000077.1:0-9033 GCF_056665995.1 Stenotrophomonas sp. 05L44_2 | reverse complement strand
ACGAGGGGCTGCGCCGTTGGCTGGAATCTACGGCCACCAGCCGTGCCCGAACCGCGCGTAATGATCGGCCGCACGCTCGAACGGATTGCGCGCACTGACACCACCACACAGCAGATACACCGGCAGGTACAGCGGCCCCAGCACCAGATACTGGTACACGTGCGCACGCTCATGGTCATCCAGCCGGATCAACGGCTCCACGCCCCACCCCGCCTGATGCGCGTAGGTACGACAGCACATGCCCAGATCGTGGCCGGTGTGCAGGATCACGTTGCCCAGGGTGATCGCTCCGCCCGGGCCCCAGGGCCAGTGATCGAAAACCACCGCGCAATCACGACCGCTCCAGCGCATCTTCGCACCACCCAGCAACCCGGCCAGACCGCCAAGCAGGCCGATCAGGGTATTGGGCACGGTCCACAGCGCGCCCAGCACCTGCAGCGCGCGCAGCCAGATCGGCCAGGGCCGGGACGCGGTGTTCAATCCGCCTCGTTGGGGATCAGCAGCCACAGCAGCAGGTAGACCAGGATGCCGGGGAAGGCGGCCGACGCCAGCGAGACCACCACGTACAGCACCCGTACCAGGGTCGGGTTCCAGCCGAAACGATGGGCGATGCCGCCCATCACCCCGGCAATCATGCGGTCGTTCAGCGAGCGCGACAGGGTGCGCGGCACAGCGTTCATGGCGAGGTCTCCCGGCTGACTGGCTGTTGCCACTGTAGCGCCTGCAATGTCTACGGCGTGCGTTGGCGCAAGGCCTGCAGGCGGGCGCCGAACCACGCCGCGGAGGTCTGTTCGGGCTGGCCGGGGCAGCGGATCCGATACGCCTTGCCACTCATGCTGCTCTGACTCGCGGCACGCTCGATGAACTGCTCGGCGGTGTCGACCATGTCTTTCTTCAGCAGGTAGTCGTACTTGCGCTGCAGGTGGGAACGCGCATCGGCGGGACCGTACCAGCTGCCATTGCGCTGGAACTGGCACTGGGAGCCATCCAGGCTTCCGATCAACTGCGCGATCTCGCGGCGCGCATCGGCGCTCGGCGCAGCGCTGGCGACGCCGGGCGCAAGGGCCAGGGCAAGCGCAAACAGAGGGGAATGTTTCATGGCGTGCGTTCCTTCAGCCAGTTGTCGATGGTCGCCGGCACTTCGCGCTGTGCGCGGCCGGAGACGTAGATGCCGATATGCCCACCGCGGAAACTGGATTCGGTGTAGTCCTGTGTGCCCAACCGGCCACGCATCGCGCGCGATGCATCCGGTGGCACCAGATGATCCTGTTCGGCGTAGATGTTCAGCACCGGCAGGGTCACCTGCGACAGATCCACCGCCTCTTCGCCGATGCGCACGGTGCCATTGACTAGGCCGTTGCCCTGGTAGAACTGCTTGATGAACTCGCGGAAGGCTTCACCCGCGAGGTCCGGCGAGTCGAAGATCCACTTTTCCATGCGCAGGAAATCCTCCAGCGCGGCCTTGTCATCGAGGATGTCGAGCAGGCCCACGTACTTCTGCACGTTCAGGCGGAATGGCTTGAGCATCAAGTAGCTGGCATTCATCAGATCGGCCGGGATGTTGCCCAGCGTATCCACCAGCAGATCCACATCCACCTGCTGGGCCCAGTGCGACAGCATGTTGTCGGCGGTCTGGAAGTCGACCGGGGTGACCATGGTGATCAGGTTGCCCAGCTTCTGCCGCCGCAGTGCGGCGTAGCACAGGGCGAACACGCCGCCCTGGCAGATTCCCAGCATGTCGACGGGGCCTCCAATGCGTGCGCGCAGCGCATCCACCGCGCCATCGATGTAGCGCAGCAGATAGTCCTCAAGCGTCTGGTAGCGTTCGGAACGGTCCGGATAACCCCAGTCCAGCACATAGACGTCCTGGCCCAATGCCAGCAGCTTCTGCACCAGCGACCGATCGGCCTGCAGGTCCACCATGTACGGGCGGTTGACCAGTGCGTACACGATCAGCAGCGGTGTGCGCCGCACCGGAGCGTTCTCGCCGACGAAGCGATACAGCACCACTTTGCCATCGCGCCAGACTTCCTCGCGGGCGGTGGCGCCATAGTCGACGTCCTCCACCTGCGGCAGCAGCTTCAACCCCTCCATCAGCTTGCGCTGCATGGCCAGGGTCTCCTGCATCAGGTCATCGGCATTGAAGCCCAGCGGTCCTTTCATGGCTTACGACTTCCGCGTGGTCGCGCGGGTGGTGGCCTTCTTCGCTGGCGCTTTCTTCGSAGCRGCTTTCTTCGCAGCAGGCTTCTTCGCTGCAGCCTTCTTCGCTGCAGGCTTGCGCGCGACGGGCTTGACCCTGGCAGGCGCTGGCTGGGCAACCGGATCGACGGCATCGGTACCGGCAAGCGCCGCCACCTGTGCCTGCACCCGGCGCAGGCTGCGCTCGAGCTCGGCAATGCGACGGTGGGCGGCATCCATCTCGCTGCGGGTGGGCAGGCCGATACGTTCACTCATCTGTTCAACCTCGCGCTGCAGGCCTGCGCGCAGGCGCATCTGTGCGTTACCCAGCGAGGCATACACCTGCTGGAACGGCTCGGACATGGCGACCTTGGCGTAGGCCTCCTCGGCCACTTCAATCCACAGATCGAACATCGCCCGGGCGCTGGTCAGCTGGCTGCCGGGCTGCTCGTGTTCGGCCAAGCGCTGTTCGAACAGGTCGAACGCCTCTTCCAGTGCCTGCTTGATCTGCTCGACATAGGCCTGCGAATGCTGCTGGTACTCCTCCTGCGCGCGCAGCAGGGCCTGCCACCGCGCCTGGTGCTCGCGGCCGGGCCCGAACGCCGGGCTCTGCAGCCAAGGGCCAGCCAGCGTCTGCAACTGCTGGAACCACGCCGTGAACTCGGGCGGAGCAGCGTCCACACGGGTGCTGCCGCGGGCCCCCTGCAGCATCCACTGCAGCATGCCGTCGCCCTGCCCCTTCACCGCTTCACGCCAGGCCTGGGCAACCTCGGCACTGCTGGCATCGCGGCCCGCAAAGCGTGCAGCGACTTCCTGCATGGTGCCGTACCAGCTGCCAGCTTGATCGCGGAACCGCCGCACTGCCTCTTCGGGCGCGGCAGCACCGGTCCCGGGCAGCAGTTGGCCCCACCAGTCGAACAGGCGCTTCCAGCTGCCCGGGTCGTCGCCAGCCGGGGTTCCCGGCACGGCTGCATGGCGCAAGGCATCACCCCAGGCGCCGAAGTACTGGCGGGCCAGATTCTCGAAATCGCTGCTGCCGGCGTCGTTGGCCGAGCTGGTCATCGCGCTCCTCCGCAGGGCTGGGTCATGGCTTGGGAATGCGCAGGGTCTTGCTGATCATCAGCGACCCGGACAACGCGAACAGCAGCACCAACGGATGCAGCTGCCAAGGGCCAATCTGCCACTGGCCCAGCCACAGGTCGTGGCCGATGGCATCGGTGCCGGCGGCGATCGCCAGCACGATCACCAGCGCCAGGCTGGTGGGAATCGGCGTTCCCTCGAAGTACTTCACCTTGCCTTCGTCACCGCTCATCGCCTCGGCGGTTACGTTGTAGCGAGCCAAGCGGCTGACGCCGCAGCAGACGAAGTAGCTCAGCACCAGCCAGTCCCAGCCCCCCTGCATGCCACAGGCATAGGCCAGCGCTGCGGGCGCGACCCCGAAGGAAATGACGTCCGACAGCGAGTCGAGCTCGCGGCCCAGGGTCGAACTGGATTTGCGCCAGCGCGCGATGCGGCCGTCCAATGCGTCGAAAATGAAAGCCAGCGGGATCAGCGCCATGCCGAACAGCAGGTAGCCGCGCTCGCCATCCTGCAGGAAACGCATTGCGGCAAACACCGCGCCGGTGCCGCAGAAAGCGTTGGCGAGGGTGAACCAGTCCGCCAGATGGAACTCGCGCAGCATCGAGAAGTGACGTTTCATGAAGTCTCACGGGGCATCAAGGCCCACAGGGTACCGCGAGCGCCGCCACCGGCAACAGCGTGGGCTGCCCCTGTCCTTCACCCGTCACTCACCGATCCTCACCAGCGGTGAATTTTTCGCCACCCATCTTGACAGCCTAGGGGGGTGGCGCCTGTCAGCGCTTATCCACAAAGTTGCCCACGCGTAATCCACACCCCCTGTGGACAACTGGTTCTCACCGACTGCGACGTTGGACATTTCCTCATCACCACAAGCCGGGGTTTCCCTACTTCCCAAGCCGATCCGCCAGCGCTATGGTCTGCGGCGGACCCGCCGCCGCCACGTCCGACTCCTTACCGACGGACGATGTTGATGCTGGATGCACGCACCCTGGTCGCGCAGTTGCGGCAGCCCCATGGCGAGGCCGCGCTGGCCGTGGGCGAATCGATGAACCGCAGCAACGGCGCCCTCAACCAGGCGGCGATCGCACTGCTGGCCGTCGCTGCCGGAGAGCAGGTGCTGGAAATCGGTCCTGGCAACGCCGCCTTTGCGCCGCTGCTGCTGCAGGCCAGTGGCAGTCGCTACGTGGGTGTCGAGCTGTCCAGTGCCATGGTCGACGCCGGCAACCAGCACCTTGCCGCCAGCGGCCTGGCTGGCCGTGCCGCGCTGCGCGAGGGTGATGCCCATGCCCTGCCCCTGGCTGATGCCAGCGTCGATGCTGCGCTGGCGGTCAACACCCTGTACTTCTGGCCGGACCTGGCCCCGGTACTGGATGAACTGGCACGGGTGCTGCATCGCAGCGGCCGGCTATGCCTGGCCTTCGGCGATGCCGGATTCATGCGCAGCCTGCCCTTTGCCGCCGACTTTGAGCTGCATGAGCTGGACGCAGTGGAGCTGGCGCTGCGGGTGTCCGGCTTCACCGTCACGGCATGGCGCTCGCATCGCGAATGCACGGCCGGCAATGACAGCCAGCAGCGGGAAAAGCACTTCCACCTGCTGCTGGCGCGCCGGCGCTGAAGCTCTCCCCGCCGGGCATGGCCCGGCGCTACCGAGGCTGCGCCGGATGGTAGCGCCGGACCATGTCCGGCGAGCGCAGCGGCCTCCGGAATGCCTCAAAGCCGGCTGAAGGACCAGCTCTGCATGCGTCCATCCCGGTATGGCATCACTCCGTGGAACGGGCGCGGATCGGCATCGAACACCAGCGGCAGGAAGTTGCGGTCACCCTCCCACATCGGCAACTGGTCGAGCTTGTCCACGTCCACCCACTCCAGGGTGCCCTCGTGATTGCCGCCGTGCGGGGCACCCTCAAAGCTGTCGATGACGAACACGAAACCGAACCAGTCTTCACCGTGCTTGCCGAAACCCGGCCAGCTGATGGTGCCGCGCAGGCGCATGGCCGTGCAGTCGATACCGGCTTCCTCGGCGATTTCGCGGCGCATGCCGGCGGCGATGTCCTCGGTCGGCTCGACCTTGCCGCCCAGGCCGTTGTACTTGCCCAGGTGGTGGTCGCCCGGCCGGGTATTGCGGTGGATCATCAGCACCTGGCGGCGATCGGGCGAGAGCACATAGCCCAGGGTGGCGACGATCGGGGTATACGGCATGTGCGGGTCCGGCGGCGGGTCARCCGTGGATTATGGCCGATCAACGCACCAGCGACAGGCGGCGGTCGCCGGCACCCACGGTGTTGCCGTCTGGATCACGGCGCAGGGTGGCCACGCCATGGCCGCGTTCGGCCAGGTATTCCAGCCATTTGCCGAGGAAGGTGTTCATCCGCATGCGATGGCTGATCAGCTCGGCCGGCGGTGGGTACAGGCCCATCGTGTCCTGCCAGCGGCGGCCGACGTAGCAGTGGGTGGTCTCGGCCTGGCGCGCGTCCCGGTACAGGCGGACGAAGGCCGATGGGTCCGGTTCACCGGTCACCGGGTCGGCCAGGTCATAGGTCAGGCGCAGCTCGACCGTGTAGCGGTGGCACTCGATCACGTCCAGGCGCACGTCCAGGCCATCGCCCACCGAAGAGACATAGCTTCCCGCCACCAGCTCGGCCGGCGCGAACAGGCGCACCAGGTGACGGTAGTTCTCTGCGTACAGCCCCATGAGCCAGCTCAGCCGGCTCAGGCGGGGAATGCGCTCGGTACGGGGCAATGCTCGGGCCATGGGTTGATCCTACACGTTGGCCCTTCAACGTGGGGACTGATCGGCCCCGGCCAAAGGGGCCCTGTATCGACCAACGGTCGATACCCACCGCGCAGGTAGACCACGACCGTTGGTCGTGGCGCCCCCGTCAATACAGCTCGCGCTGCAGCCCCAGCGTGCCGAGCACCTTGCTGGAGATCTCCTCGATCGAGGTATGGGTGGTGCTGAGGGTCGGGATGCGTTCCATCTGGAACATGACCTCCGCCGCAGCCACCTCGCGCTTGCAGGTGTCCAGGTTGGCGTAGCGCGAATTGGGCCGGCGCTCCTGGCGGATCTGCTGCAGGCGGTCGGGGTCGATGGTCAGGCCGAACAGCTTGCGCCGGTAGTTGCGCAGGCGGGGCGGCAGGCGGTCGCTCTCCAGATCCTCGTCGGTCAACGGGTAGTTGGCCGCGCGCACTCCGTAATGCAGGGCCAGGTAGATGCAGGTAGGCGTCTTGCCCGCCCGCGACACCGCCACCAGGATCACGTCGGCGTCGTCGTAGTTCACCGCGATGCCATCGTCGTGGGTCAGCGCGAAGTTCATCGCGTTGATGCGCCGGTGGTAGGTGTCGAAGTCGACCATGCCGTGGGCCTGGCCGACCCGGTTCAGGCGCGAGCTGGACAGTTCGCGCTCCAGCGGCTCGATGAACGGGGCGAACACATCCAGCATCAGCGCCCCGCTTTCGGCCAGGATCAGGCTCAGGCTCTGGTCCACGCAGGAGTTCACCACGATCGGCCGGACCTGGTAGCGCTCCCCCGCCGCCTGGATCCGGGCACAGGCTTCGCGGGCTTTTTCGGGGTCATCGACAAATGACATCCGGTCGGTAATGAAGCTGAACCCGGAGAACTGGGTCAACAGGCTATGCCCAATGGTTTCAGCGGTGATACCGGTTCCATCGGAAACGTAGAACACCGGACGGATGGTCGACATGCGCGCATTTACCCCCTACGAAGCCTAAAAGGGCCGCCAACACAAGCTTGTGCCGACGGTGGTCTGCCCGGCATCATATCGGCTTCTTCCTACGGACGCGGCCATCAAAGCCCGCCTCGGGCGATGGCCAAACGGAGCATCGCGCTTGAACGAGAACATCCTGTGGTTGCACGAACTGCGTCTGGCCGACCTGGCCCGCGTAGGCGGCAAGAATTCCTCGCTGGGCGAGATGATCGGCAACCTTGCCGGTCTGGGCGTCTCCGTTCCTGGAGGTTATGCGACCACGTCTGAAGCCTTCAAGGACTTCATCGCGCACAACGACCTGTCCAAGCGCATCTTCGACAAGCTGGCCACGCTGGACGTCGAGGACGTCAACGCACTGACCGCAGCCGGCAAGGAAATCCGCGGCTGGGTGATCGATGCACCGCTGCAGCCGCAGCTGGACCAGGACATCCGCACCGCCTACGCCAAGCTGAGCGCCGACAACGGCGGCGGCGACGTGGCCGTGGCCGTGCGCTCCTCGGCCACCGCCGAAGATCTGCCCGATGCCTCCTTCGCCGGCCAGCAGGAAACCTTCCTCAAYGTCACCGGTGCCGACGATGTCGTGCACAAGGTCAAGGAAGTGTTCGCCTCGCTGTACAACGACCGTGCCATCGCTTACCGCGTGCACCACGGCTTCAAGCACGAGGACGTGTTCCTGTCCGCAGGCGTGCAGCTGATGGTGCGTTCGGGCGTGGGCGCGTCCGGCGTGCTGTTCACCCTGGACACCGAGTCCGGCTTCCGCGACGTGGTGTTCGTCACCTCCTCGTTCGGCCTGGGCGAAATGGTCGTGCARGGCGCGGTCAACCCCGACGAGTTCTACGTCTACAAGCCCACCCTGCAGGCCGGCAAGCCGGCGATCCTGCGCCGCTCGCTCGGCAGCAAGGCGATCCGCATGGTGTACTCGGATGTCCCCGGCGAGCGCGTCAGGATCGAGGACACCCCGGCCGAACTGCGCACCACCTTCTCGATCAACGATGAAGACGTGGCCGAACTGTCGCGCCAGGCGCTGACCATCGAAAAGCACTACGGCCGCCCGATGGACATCGAGTGGGCCAAGGACGGTGTCAGCGGCAAGCTGTTCATCGTGCAGGCGCGCCCGGAGACCGTGAAGTCGCGCAGCCATGCCACCCAGATCGAGCGTTTCGCGCTGACCGAGAAGGGCGGCAACGTTCTGGCCGAAGGCCGCGCCGTGGGCGCCAAGATCGGTGCCGGCGTGGCGCGCGTGGTGAAGACGCTGGAAGACATGAACCGCGTGCAGCCGGGCGACGTGCTGATCGCCGACATGACCGATCCCGATTGGGAGCCGGTGATGAAGCGTGCCTCGGCGATCGTCACCAACCGCGGCGGCCGTACCTGCCACGCGGCGATCATCGCGCGCGAGCTTGGCGTGCCGGCCGTGGTCGGTTCGGGCAACGCCACCAAGGTCATCGAGGATGGCCAGCTGGTCACCGTCAGCTGCGCTGAAGGCGATACCGGCTTCATCTACGAAGGCAAGCTCGGCTTCGAGCGCACCACCACCGATCTGGGCAACATGCCGCCGGCACCGTTGAAGATCATGATGAACGTGGCCAACCCGGAACGTGCCTTCGACTTCGGCCAGCTGCCGAACGCGGGCATCGGCCTGGCGCGTCTGGAAATGATCATCGCCAGCCACATCGGCATCCACCCCAACGCGCTGCTGGAATACGACCGCCAGGATGCGGCGACGAAGAAGAAGATCGACGAGAAGATCGCCGGTTATTCCGACCCGGTCGGCTTCTACGTGGACCGTCTGGCCGAAGGCATCGCCACCCTGACCGCCTCGGTCGCGCCAAACCCGGTGATCGTGCGACTGTCGGACTTCAAGTCCAACGAGTACGCCAACCTGATCGGCGGCAGCAACTACGAGCCGCACGAAGAGAATCCGATGATCGGCTTCCGCGGCGCCAGCCGTTACGTCGATCCGAGCTTCTCGGCCGCCTTCGCGCTGGAGTGCAAGGCCGTGCTGCGCGTGCGCAACGAGATGGGCCTGGACAACCTGTGGGTCATGATC
>NZ_JBFTNR010000076.1:0-9050 GCF_056665995.1 Stenotrophomonas sp. 05L44_2 | reverse complement strand
GGTCGTGCACCAATGCGCGGGCAATGGCGGTCTTGGTGCGCTGGCCCTGTGAGAAGCCATCGGTCTGCCGATCGAGGATGTCGGCCATGTCCAGCGCATGCGACAGCACCTCGATGCGTTCGCGGATGCGCGACGCCGACAGGCCATGCAGCTCGCCGAAGTAGGCGATGTTCTCGCGTGCGGTCAGCCGCTTGTAGACGCCACGTGCATCCGGCAGCACGCCGAGGTGGCGACGCACTTCCACCGGATCGCGGGCCGCGTCGATGCCATCGACGGTGATGCTGCCTTCATCGGGCGTCATCAGCGTGTACAGCATGCGCATGGTGGTGGTCTTGCCGGCGCCGTTCGGCCCGAGCAGGCCGGTGATGCGGCCATCCTCGGCGCGGAAGCCGACATCGGCCACCGCCTGGATGCGACCGGTGCGGGTATTGAAGGCCTTGTGCAGGTTGTCGGCGACGATMATGGGGCCCATCCGTTGAACGAGGTGAACGCCGGCACGTAGCTCAGCGTGTCCAGGCAGCTGGCATCCAGCGCCTTGGCATCGGTGGTGTCGATGAACTGGCCGAGCAGGCGTGGCATGCAGCCGGCGGTGAGGGTGCCGTGGCCTTGGCCGCGGGCAACCAGCGCGCGTCCCTTCGGCAGGCCCTTGAGCACCTGCTCGGCGTAACGCGGCGGCGTCACCGGGTCCAGTTCGCCGGACAGCAGCAGCACTGGCAGGTCGCTGTGCAGCGGCACTGCCGCAGCCGCCGCAGCCGGTTGGTGCGGCCACACCGGGCAGGCGGCGAAGAACGCGCGCGCCACTTCCGGGCCGACCAGGCTGTCGCTGCTTTCGACCGGCGCCTGGTAGCGCGGAGCRTCTTCGCTGCAGATCACCGACCACTGCATGCCRCGGTTGATCTGGAAATCCATGCTGCGGGTCGCACCGCGCGCCAGCGACGCCAGTGGTGCATAGCGACCCTGTGCCGCTTCATCCAGCACCAGCGGCAACAGCGAGGAGTACTGCGGTACGTAGGAGAAGGCGAACGCCAGGCCGACCACGCTGTCCGGGGTCAGCACGTCCTGCCGCGGTGCGTTGGTGCCGGGGTCGCGGTAGTCGACCGTGACCGGCGCGCGGCGCAGGGTTTCCACCACGCTGCGCAGCTGCGCACGGGTGTCGACCGGGAAGCGCTTGCTGCAGACAGCATCCTTGCGGCACTGCTCGGACTGCAGGGTGATCGCGTTGTCGAAGGTCGTGGCGAAATCGCCGCCGACCACCAGCTCGTTCGGTACCACGCCATCGATCACGATGCTGCGGGTGTGCTGCGGGTACGCGGCCGCGTAGCGCTGGGCAACGCGGGTGCCGTACGAGCCACCGACCAGGTTCAGCGTGTTGGCGCCCAGCGCCTGGCGTACCGCGTCCAGATCGGCGATGGCTTCGGCGGTGGTATAGAAGCGCGGATCGGCACGGCCCTTCAGCGACGCAGCGCAGCGCTCCGCGTACTCGCGCAGCAGCGCCTCGCTGGGCGCAGCGTCTTCATCCATCGGCAGCTCCTTGCCGTCCGCGCCCAGGCAGCTGAGCGGATTGGAGCCGCCGGTACCGCGCTGGTCGATCAGGAAAATGTCGCGCTGCTTGCGCACCTGGCGCAGTGCCGTATCGACGATGACGGCCACCTCGCTGGCCGCCTGGCCAGGCCCGCCGGCCAGGAAGAACACCGGGTCCGGCAGGCCCGAACCGCTGTTGCCCGACTCCAGCCAGGCCACGCGCAGATCGATCCTGCGGCCATCCGGCCTGCTCCGGTCTTCGGGCACCTGGAACGTCGCGCACTGCGCCTCGACGTTGGCATTGGCGCCTTCGGTGGCCAGCGTGCAGGGGCGGAAATCGATCTGGCCGTAGCGGCGGCTGGGTGTATCGCCCGCGCCGTCGGACCCTGCCTGCGGCGGTGCACTGCAGCCGGCAATCAGCATGCTGGCCAGCAACCCGGCCCGCGCGAAATGGTGTCTTTGCATCGTGCGTGATTCCCCTGGGGATATTCCTGTCCACCACGACGGTGTGCCGCGGCAGATGTGACCAATCGAATGTGACCCAACTTACACGCGCCGGACGCTGGCGGCGACAGGCGGATGTCCTGGGCCGGCGTCGGCACGGCCACCAGACGGTTGCGACCCTCGGCCTTTGCCCGGTACAGGGCGGTATCGGCCAGCGCGATCAGGTGGCGGAAAATGGCGAGCAGGCGGCCCGTGGCGCCGGCAGAATGCGCGCAGAACCAGGAGACACTCCATGCATCCGTGGCAACTCAGTGGCATCGACCACCAGCCGTTCGAGACGCTTTTCGAATCCAGCGATGATGCGCTGGCCGCGCGGGGAATCGTGCGCCGGCGCGCCGGCGACAGCGGCGGCTACCCCTGCAGGGTCAGCCTGACCGACGCGCCTGCCGGTGCAGAACTGCTTCTGCTGCCCTACACACACCTGGCCACGCATTCGCCATACCGCGCCTCGGGCCCGATCTTCGTGCAGCGCGGTGCAACCCGCTGCGTGCTGCCAGCAGGCGTGGTACCTGCCTACGTGCAGCGGCGGCTGATCTCGGTGCGCGCCTATGACAGCGCGGACTTCATGCTGAGCGGCCTGGTCTGCCAGGGCACCGAGGTTGCCACGCACCTGGACCGGCTGTTCGCCGATACAACGGTGGCCTTTGTGCAGCTGCACAACGCAGGACATGGATGCTTTTCGTGCCAGGTGGATCGGGTCGGCCACCCGCGGCAATGACGTTGCACGGGAACGTGATCGTCGCCGCGCCGCAGGCGTGACCGCCAGCGTGTTCGTTCAGTGTGGCGTGAAGCCTGCGGGAAGGGCTTCACACACGTAGTCACGGATCGGCATTGACGTGGTTTCCCACTGCGTGTTGCAGCTCGATACTCGCGACGGTACCGCTCATCGTCCGTCGCGCGATACGGCGTGGGTGCTGCGGTCACCGCTCCCTTCGACGACCACAAGGATGCGCCATGTCTCTGCGATACACCCCATTGCTGTTGGCCACCGTCTTCGTTGGCGTCGGTGTTGGCGTTGCCGGCAACGCCGCTGCACACGGCACGATGATCACCCCGGTCAGCCGCGTCTATGCCTGCTTCCAGGGCAACCCGGAGAACCCCACCAACCCGGCCTGCGCGGCCGCCAAGGCAGTGGCCGGCTCGCAGGCGTTCTACGACTGGAACGGCATCAACCAGGCCAACGCCAACGGCAACCACCAGGCCGTGGTGCCCGACGGCAAGCTGTGCAGCGGCAACAACCCGACCTTCCGCGGCCTGGACCTGGAGCGCAGCGACTGGCAGACCACACCGATCCAGCCCGATGCGAACGGCAGGTTCACCTTCGTGTTCAAGGCGACCGCCCCGCAYGCYACGCGYGACTGGAAGTTCTTCGTCACCCGCGCCGGYTGGCARCCGGGCAGCCCRCYGCGCTGGGCCGACCTGCAGGAATTCTGCTCGCTGGGCAAYACGCCGCTGTCGGCCGATGGCACCTACAAGCTGCAGTGCACGCTGCCGCAGCGCAGCGGCCAGCATGTGATCTACAACACCTGGCAGCGCGCCGATTCCACCGAAGCGTTCTATACCTGCATGGACGTGCGCTTTGAAGGCGGCGGCGGTACCACGCCGGTGCCGCAGTGGCAGGATGCCGGGCCGGTGACTGCACGTACCGAGCTGCCGGTGGGCACCACCCTGGCGCTGCGTGTGTTCAATGCCAACGGCAACGACGTGGAACGCGTGGAAGCCACCTTGGCCGCAGGCCAGAACACGCCGGCGCAGTGGCCGTTGGCGCTTGCGCGCAAGGTCAACGCCAGTGCCCAGCATGCGCGCGTCGGCGTACTCAGCAACGGCGCGATCACGCCCACTGCCTCGGCCACCGACAACCGCGTGTACCTGAAGGATGGCAATCGCTTCCAGCTGGACACCAAGGTGCCAGATCCGGGTACACCGTCACCCGGCGGTGATTTCGACCATGTGTATCCGGCCGGTATCGGCAGCTACGTGCCCGGGCAGACCGTGGTGAAGAGCAGCGACGGCAAGCTGTACGCCTGCCGCCCGTTCCCGGAAGGCGCGTGGTGCAACGTCAATGCCGAGGCGTACCGGCCGGGTGTGGGTTCGGCCTGGCGCGATGCCTGGGTGCCGTACTGAGTGACTGAGTGACTGAGCGGGGGCGGCGCGCGTGTGCCGCCCCGCTTCTGCAATGGGGCAGAGGCAGGCCTGCGGGTCCGGCTTGAAGTGTTAACCCGTTCGCGCAGGCACTGCACATCCCGTCGCAGCCTGCAGCTTTTCGGAATCGTTGAATGGTTGGCGCTGTGCATCGTGTGGAGACTCGCTGGACCTTCCACCGTCCACAGGACCCCATCATGCAACCGCTCAATCGACTTGCTCTCGCGGTGGCTGCCATCGCCAGCCTGGGCGCCTCTGCCAGCGCGCTGGCACACGGCACCATGTCCAAACCCACCAGCCGGGTGTACGCCTGCTACCAGGGCAATCCAGAGCAGCCGACCAACCCCGCCTGTGCTGCGGCCAAGGACATCGGCGGCGCACAGCCCTTCTACGACTGGGCCGGCATCAACCAGGCCAATGCCAATGGCAACCACCAGGCAGTCGTTCCCGACGGCGAGCTGTGCAGCGGTGGCAACAGCAAGTACCGCGGCCTGGATCTGGACCGGTCCGATTGGTCGACCACGCCGATCCGCGCCGATGGCAACGGCCGTTACACCTTTGAATTTCTTGCTTCTGCCCCGCATGCCACCCGCGAATGGAAGTTCTACGTCACCCGCGATGGCTGGCAGCCGGGCAGCCCGCTGCGCTGGGCCGACCTGCAGGAGTTCTGCACGCTGGGCGACGTCCCGTTGTCCGCGGGCGGTGTCTACAAGCTGGACTGCCCACTGCCCCAGCGCAGCGGCCAGCACCTGATCTACAACACCTGGCAGCGCTCGGATTCGGCCGAGGCCTTCTATACCTGCATGGACGTGCGTTTCGAGGGAGGCGGTGGCGTCGAGCCGCCACCGCAATGGCAGGATGCCGGTCCGGTCACCGCCCGCGGCGCGCTGGAAGTGGGCACCACCCTGACCCTGCGCGTGTTCAACGCCCAAGGCAACGATCTGGAGCGCCCGGAGATCACCCTGGCCGCCGGCCAGACTGCGGCGAACCAGTGGCCGCTGGCTCTGGCCCATGCGGTCAACGCCAGTGCACAGCAGGCGCGCGTTGGTGTGATGGACAATGGTGTGATCAGGCCGATCGCCTCGGCCACCGAGAACCGCGTCTATCTGAAGCCGGGTCATCGGTTCCAGCTCGACACGCGCGTTCCGGATCCGGTCGATCCTGTGGATCCACCGCCGGGTGGCGACTACGACTTCGTGTACCCGGCCGGACTTGGCAGCTACAAGCCCGGCGAGACCGTGGTGAAGGGCACCGACGGCAAGCTGTACGCCTGCCGCCCGTTCCCGGAAGGCGCGTGGTGCAACGTCAACGCCGAGGCCTACCGGCCGGGCGTGGGTTCGGCCTGGCGCGATGCGTGGGTGCCGTACTGACCGGGTAGGAGCCGGAGGCAGCCGCTGGCTGCCTCCACTGATCACCGCGGCCTGCACTCGCAACGGCCATCCAGAGGGCAGAAGCAGATGAACTACCTGAAATGGGATCTTGGAATCCTGCAGGCGGGTGACGTGATTGAAATCACTCTGACCCGCGCCGCCAACGTGCGCTTGATGACACCAAGCAATCTGGCCAGTTACCGGAATGGGCGAAGGCATCAGTTCCACGGCGGGCTGGTCAGCACGTCACCCTTCCACCTCACGGTGCCCTCTTCGGGCCCATGGCATCTGACCATAGACATGGCCGGACTGGCGGGCAGCACCCAAGCCTCGGTGCAGGTGCTGCCGCGCCCCTTGCCACCTGCCTGATCCCGGCGGCAGCGGTCTTATTTGCTGCTGACGTACTTCTCGCGGCGGATCTGCGGATTACCCAGGCCCGCCGCCTTCAGCGCTTCGGCGCAGGCGTCGACCATGTCCGGGTTGCCGCACAGGTAGGCGATGTCGGTGGCCGGGTCCGGCGTGAACGCCGCCAGCGCCTGCTGCACATAGCCATGGTGTACGTCCGGGTGCGGCTCGGCCGGCAGTTCCCGCGACAGGCAAGGCACATAACGGAAGTTCGGGTGCTTTTCGGCGAAGCTGTAGAAGTCTTCGCTGTACAGCAGTTCCCCCGGGCTGCGTGCGCCCTGCAACAGGACCACCTGCACGCCACGCTCGGCCATCGCCGTTGCCAGCAACGGCAGCATCGAGCGGTACGGGGTGACGCCGGTACCGGTGGCGATCAGCAGGTAGCGGCCGTTGTGGTCGCCCGGGTTCAGGCAGAACCGACCGTAGGGACCGGACGCGCTGACCTGGCCGCCGATGTCCAGCGCCTCGAACAGCGCCGTGGCGGCGCCACCGGGTACGAAGCTGACCGCGATATCCACCGCCTCGCCTGGCCCCAGCGCGTGGTCGTGGATGGTCGCCAGCGAATAGCTGCGCTTGGTTTCGGTGCCATCGGCGTAGCTGAAATGGACCTGGATGAACTGGCCGGGCTGGAAATCCAGCGGCTGGCCGTCGTCACGCACGAACTGGTAATGGCCGATGGAGGGCGCCAGCATGCGGCGGTCGACCAGTTTGATGGGGAATTGGACAGGCACGACTTTTCGGGACAGTGTGTAGCCGGGGCAAGCCCTCGGGGTCTTCTATAATAGACCTTCCCCGCCCCTCTCCAGCGCCAGCCCATGGGCGCGAAGGCATCGAGCTTGGCTTCCCTGAACGATACGGCGCCCGCCCTGCGCGTGCGCGACCTGCGTAAAACCTATGACAACGGCACCCAGGCCCTGAAAGGGGTCTCGCTGGAAGTGGCCCCGGGCGACTTCTTCGCCCTGCTGGGCCCGAACGGTGCCGGCAAGTCCACCCTGATCGGCATCATCAGTTCCCTGGTCAACCTCAGCGAGGGCCAGGTGGAAGTGTTCGGCAGCGACCTGGTGCGCAACCGCAGCGCGACCATGCGCCTGATCGGACTCGTGCCGCAGGAGATCAACTTCAACCTGTTTGAAAAGCCCTTCGACATCCTGGTGAACTACGCCGGCTTCTACGGCGTGCCGCGCGCCGAAGCCGAGCAGATGGCCGAAGTCGAGCTCAAGCGCGCCCACCTGTGGGAGAAGGCGCAGGTGATGAGCCGCACCCTGTCCGGCGGCATGAAGCGCCGGCTGATGATCGCCCGCGCGATGATGACCCGGCCGCGCCTGCTGATCCTGGACGAACCGACCGCTGGCGTGGACATCGAGATCCGCCGCGACATGTGGCGGGTGCTGAAGGAGATCAACGCCGCCGGCACCACGATCATCCTCACCACCCACTACCTGGAAGAGGCCGAGCACCTGTGCCGCAACCTGGCCATCATCGACCACGGCCAGATCGTCACCCAGGGCCCGATGCGCGAACTGCTGGCCAAGCTTGACGTGGAAGGCTTCCTGCTGGACATCGACGGCACCCTGCCCGCCCAGTTGCCGGTGATCGAGGGGGCAACCCTGACCGCCACCGACGGCCATACGCTGGACATCGACATGCCACGTGCGATGGACCTCAACCGCGTGTTCGAGGCACTGAACGCGGCGGGCATCCGCGTGCGCTCGATGCGTACCAAGAGCAACCGCCTGGAGGAACTGTTCGTGCGCCTCACCGGCAACCAGGAGACGTCCGCATGAGCAGCACCCCGACCCCGGTCCTGACCGACGGCCAGCGCAACCGCATCGCACTGATGACCATCGTGCGCCGCGAAGTCGCCCGCATCATGCGCATCTGGGGCCAGACCCTGGTACCGCCGGCGATCACCATGACCCTGTACTTCCTGATCTTCGGCGGCCTGATCGGTTCGCGCGTGGGTGACATGGGCGGCTACACCTACATGCAGTTCATCGTGCCGGGCCTGGTGATGATGAGCGTGATCCAGAACAGCTACGGCAACATCAGCTCCTCGTTCTTCGGCGCCAAGTTCGGCCGCCACGTGGAAGAGCTGCTGGTCAGCCCGATGCCGAACTGGGTGATCCTGTGGGGCTACGTGGCCGGTGCGGTGCTGCGTGGCCTGATGGTGGGCGTGATCGTGCTGATCATCGCGATGTTCTTCACTCCGGTGCGCATCCCGCATCCGCTGGTGACGCTGACCACGGTGATCCTGGGCGCGACGATCTTCTCGCTGGCCGGCTTCATCAACGCGGTGTATGCGAAGAAGTTCGATGACGTGGCGATCGTGCCGACCTTCATCCTGACTCCGCTGACCTACCTGGGCGGCGTSTTCTATTCGGTGAAGCTGCTGCCGCCATGGGCGGAGGCGGCCACGCACGCGAACCCGATCTTCTACATGGTCAACGCGTTCCGCTATGGCCTGCTGGGCAGCAGCGATGTGCCGGTGGTGGTGGCGTATGCGCTGATGATCGGTTTCGTGGTGGTGCTGACGGCGCTGGCGCTGTGGTTGTTGCGCCGTGGCGTGGGAATGCGCAGCTGAGGATGTTCTGCAGGGCCTGCGACCCTGCACCCGCACTGGTAGTGCCGGCCGCTGGCCGGCAACAGCAACAGCAACAGCAACGTCAACGTCAACGTCAAAAACGAGATATCCGTGGGATGGCGGGATGGTGTCGGGTTGCGGGGACGCCGCAAGTACGTCCKTGTAGGCTTGGCCGCGCCATCCATGGCGCGGACACCCCCGCGAGCCCACCCCGCCCGACCCCTGACGGTTTCCGTGTGCGTCCACCACGGAAAACAAAGAAGAAAATCAAAAGCAACAGCGGGTCGCTTCGCTCGTTCCTCGCGATCATCTTTCCGATGGATCCATATCCATCAGCTCACAAACGAAAAGAGCCGAGCAGATGCTCGGCCCCATCGCGAATGTTTCATCCACGCATGGCGTGGATCTACTGTGTCGACCAGGGTCGACACCCACCAACAGCAGCACGGACGCCGTTCCGACAGCAGCGGAAAACTGTCGAAGGCGGGGTGGTGTCGGGTTGCGGGGTGTCCGCGCCATGGATGGCG
>NZ_JBFTNR010000075.1:0-11538 GCF_056665995.1 Stenotrophomonas sp. 05L44_2 | reverse complement strand
GCTGTAGCCTTCGCCGAAGTCGTCGATGGTCAGCATCACCCCCATTTCGCGCAGGCGGGCGAAGGTGCGCAGGGTGTCCGGCGCATCCTCGATCAGCACCCGCTCGGTGAACTCCAGTTCCAGCACGCTGCCGGGCAGGCCGAATTCGTCCAGCACCTGCCGCACCCAGCGGGCGAGATCCTCACCGACGAACTGGCGCCAGGACACGTTGACCGCCACCCGCACCAGGCCGAGCCCGTCGTCCTGCCATTGCCGTACCTGCCGGCAGGCTTCGCGCAGCGCCCATTGGCCGATGCGCACGATGTCGCCGGTGTGCTCGGCGTGGCGGATGAACAGGTCCGGGCGCATCTGCCCCAGCTGCGTGTTGTGCCAGCGCATCAACGCCTCGCAGGCAATGGTGGCGCCGCTGCGCAGGTTGACCTGTGGCTGGTACACCAGGTGGAACTCGTCGCCATCGAGGGCCTTGTGCAACCGGCTCTCGATCTGCAGGCGGTCATGCTGGCGCTGTGCCAGTTCCGGGGAGAACACCTGCCAACCGTTGCGGGTGCGGCGCTTGCACTCGTACATCRCCGTGTCGGCGTTCTGGATCAGCTGCTGCGGCCGGTTGCCATCGCGCGGTGYGCGGGCGATGCCGATGCTGGCGGTCACCGGGAACTCGTCGCTGCCCAGCTGGAACGGTGCCGAGAACGCCGCAGTGATGCGCTCGGCCAGCTGTTCGGCCTGGTCCGGCTGGTCGCGCAGGTCGCAGATCACCAGGAACTCGTCGCCGCCAAAGCGTGCAAGCAGGCCTTCGGTGCCGATCGCAGTGGCGATGCGCCGGGTCGCTTCGATCAACAGTTCATCACCGGCGTTGTGGCCAAGCAGGTCGTTGACCACCTTGAAGCGGTCCAGGTCGATGTACAGCACCGCCACGCGGTCGTGGCTGGGGCTGTCCATGCGCACGCCGAGGTCGCTCAGCACCGCATCGCGGTTCATGATTCCGGTCAGCGGGTCGGTGCGGGCCTGCACGCGCAGGGTTTCCTCGGCSTGCTTGCGCTCGGTGATGTCCTGCACGGTGCCGGTGATGCGGGCGGCATCGACATCGCCGGCCGAGACCTCGCCGATCATCCGGATCCAGAACGAGTGGCCATCGCGGCGCTGGCCCTGCAGCTCCAGGCCGAAGCTGCTGCGGTGTTCGATGGTATCGGCCAGCGCCTGCTGCAGGGCGGCGCGGTCGTCGCTGCGCAGGCAGTCCAGCAGGTCGGGCATGTCCTCCAGGTCGGCCGGCTGGCCGACGATGCGCCGCGCTTCATCGGTGAGGTACAGGCGCTGCAGGCCGCGATCCCACTCCCAGCCGCCGATATGGGCCAGTGACTGCGCGCGCGCGAACAGGGTGTTGTTGCGCTTCAGTTCGGTGATGTCACTGAACATCGCATAGACATGGTCGGCCTGGTCGCAGCCGTTGCCGAACACCGGCACGTTGGTGGTGGACAACCACAGCATGCGTCCGCGCGGGCGGTGGTACAGGCCGATGATGGTGCTGCGGATCACCCGCCCGGCCTGGAAACAGCGGCTGGTCGGCCACTGTGACTGGGTCAACGGGTGGCCATGCTCGTCGACGATGATCCACGCTTCGGGATCGAGCATCGCGTTCAAGCCCACGCCGCCACCGGTGAGGCCGAGGATGCGATGTGCGGCCGGGTTGGCCGACAGCACGCGCAGGTCGCGGTCGAACAGGATCACGCCCTTGTCGATCGATTCCATCAACAGGCGATAGCGCGACTCTGCGCGCCAGCGCCCGCTCAGGTCGCGGGCGACGGCGACGATGCAGGGTTGGCCGCGGTCCTGGAAGCCGGCCGAGTGCACCTCCACCGGAAAGCGGCTGCCATCACCGCGCATGTTGGTCACTTCGATGACGTAGGTGTCGCCGCGGTTCAGTGCTTCCCACACCGGTTGCAGATGGTCGCTGGGCAGGTCGGGATTGAGCAGTTCGATCGGCTGGCCGACGATGTCCTCGCGCGGGCGGTCGTAGGCGACGATGCCGGCGCGGTTGACGTCCAGCACCACGCCTTCGGCGCTGAGGATGCTGACCGGGTCGGGCACGGCGTCGAACAACGCGGCATAGCGGGCCTGGGTATCCAGTTCGCGCTGCTGCGCATCGGCCAGCGCCTGCCGTGCCTGGCGCAGCAGCCTGGCCTGGGCCGGCGGCGGCGAAGCAGCCAGCGCCGCGTCCAGAGCGGCCAGCGCGACGTCGGTTGCGGCGGGTGTATCGCCGATGGCCGGACGGTCGCGCGGGCCGCTGTCGTTCATGTCGCTGCCAGCGCCTGCCCGACGCGGCTGGCGGTCGCGCGGCCGAGCAGTCCGGCCAGCCAGCGGCCGGTCTCGGCCAGCGACGGCAGGTCGACACCGCATTCCAGGCCCAGCCCCTGCAGCAGGTACACCACGTCCTCGCTGGCCACGTTGCCGCTGGCGCCCTTCGCGTACGGGCAGCCGCCGGCACCGGACACCGCACTGTCGACCACGCGCACGCCTTCTTCCAGGCAGGTGGCGATGTTGGCGATGGCCTGGCCGTAGGTATCGTGGAAGTGCACCGCCAGTGCGCTCATCGGGATCTCGGCAGCCACCGCCTGCAGCATCGCGCGGGCCTTGCGTGGCGTGCCGACGCCGATGGTGTCACCCAGCGAGATCTCATAGCACCCCATCTGGTGCAGTGCGCGGGCGACGCGCACCACATCGGCCAGCGGTACCTCGCCCTGGTACGGGCAGCCGAGCACGGTGGAGACGTAGCCACGCACGCGCACGCCGTCGGCGGCCGCGCGGCGCAGGATCGGCTCGAAGCGGGCCAGCGATTCATCGATGCCGGCGTTGGTGTTGGTGCGGTTGAAGGCTTCCGATGCAGCGGTGAACACCGCGATTTCCTGCACGCCGACGGCGCGCGCACGGTCGTAGCCCTGTTCGTTCGGCACCAGCACCGGATAGGCGATGCCCGCGCGGCGCTGGATGCCGGCATAGACCTCGGCAGCATCGGCCAACTGCGGGACCCAGCGCGGGCTGACGAAGCTGGTCGCCTCGATCGTACGCAGGCCGGTGGCCGACAGGCGATCGATCAGGGCGATCTTGTCGGTGGTGGCCACGGCCTGCTTTTCGTTCTGCAGCCCGTCGCGCGGGCCGACCTCGACGATGCGGACGAAATCGCTCATCGCGGCACCCCCATGAAAAGCGGGGCGGGGCGGGCAGGGCGGATGGGATCGGCTGGGGTCACGACGGTTCCTGGGAAACGGGGGCGGCCGGTCTTCGCCGGGCTGCCAGATGAGATACGCAGGCGGGTCGCACAAGCGGCCACGCCTGCGCCTGGTGGCGACGCAGGGGTCTACCCGGGCAGGTGGCAGACCGCCTCGATGTTGTTGCCGTCGGGGTCGATCACGAAGGCGGCGTAATAGTCCGGGTGGTACCAGGGACGCAGGCCGGGCGCACCATTGTCGCGCCCCCCTGCGGCCAGCGCAGCGGCGTGGAAGGCATCAACCTGGGCGCGTTCGGCGCAGACGAAGGCCACGTGCACGCCCTGGCTGAGCGGCGCCGCATTGCCCAGCCAGAAGAACGGCTTGCCGTGGTTGCCGAAACCCACGTGGTCGTGGGCACCGGTCTGTTCGGCGCTGACCTCCATCACCACGCCGATCTGCAGCGGTGCCAGCGCCTGCAGGAAGAAGGCACTGCTGCGCGGCAGGTCGCCGCTGTTCAAGCCGATATGGTCCAGCATGTCAGGCCTCCGTGACCCAGTGCGGCGCGCGTTTGTCGAGGAAGGCCCCCAGGCCCTCCTGGCCTTCGGCCGATACCCGCAGGCGGGCGATCAGGGCGGCATTGTCACGGTCCAGGCTGTCGCGATCATGGGCGTCGCGAACCTGCCGGACCAGCAGCTTGGCCGAAGCCGAGGCGATCGGCCCGGCCTTGTCGAGCAGGGCAAGCTGTCGCTGCACGGCCTCGTCCAGGCGTTCGGGCTCCACCAACTGGTGGATCAGGCCGATGCGCAGGGCGGTGTCGGCGTCGAAGTGCTCGCCGGTGGCGAACCAGCGGCGGGACTGGCGGCTGCCGATGGCCTCGATCACATAGGGCGAGATCACTGCCGGCAGCAGGCCCAGGCGGCTTTCGGTGAGGCCGAAGCGGGCGGCGCTGGTGGCGATGGCGATATCGCAGCAGGCCACCAGGCCGACGCCACCACCAAAGGCCGCGCCGTGGACGCGGGCGAGGGTGGGCTTGGGCAGCTCGTCCAGGGTGCGCATCAGCCGGGCCAGGGCCAGGGCGTCGTCACGGTTGTCGGCCTCGCTGGCGGAGGCCATGCCGCGCATCCACTGCATGTCGGCACCGGCAGAGAAGGAGGCACCGTGGCCGGCCACCACCACCGTGCGCACCGTGTCATCGCGGCCGGCCGCTTCCAGGGCTGCGGTCAGCCGGGCGATCAGGCCGGCGTCRAAGGCGTTGTGCAGCTCCGGCCGGTTCAGCCAGAGGGTCAGGACAGCGCCGTTGCGCTCGATCTGCAAAGCATCGTTCATGGGATTCCGGGGGTTGCTCCATACCTGTATGGATCATAGCGGGCCATTGGTCATGGGCCATGACGCGACGCGGGAATGTTAGAATCGAGAACCATTTACATCCAGCAGAGAACACGCTAGATGACGCTGTCCGAACTGCCCCTGCACGCCTCGGCCGTGGTCGATTCCGTGCAGGACCTGCATGCCAACGATGCCATCGCCCGGCGCCTGCGCGAGCTGGGCTTCGTCAAGGGTGAGGAAGTGCGCCTGGTGGCGCGAGGCCCGGTTGGTGGCGAGCCGCTGCTGGTGCAGGTCGGGTTCACCCGTTTCGCGCTGCGTATCAGTGAGGCCCGGCGCGTGGTCATCGACCCGGCCAGCCAGGAGGGACGTGCATGAGCGCCACCGCAACCGCCGCCCCGCTGCGCATCGCGCTGGTCGGCAACCCCAACAGCGGCAAGACCGCGCTGTTCAACCAGCTGACCGGCAGTCGGCAGAAGGTCGCCAATTACACCGGCGTCACCGTTGAGCGCAAGGAAGGCCGCCTGCGTGCGCCGTCCGGCCGCGAGTTCGCCGTGCTCGACCTGCCGGGCGCCTACAGCCTGCAGCCGGCCAGCCTGGACGAGGCGATCACCCGCGACCTGTGCCGGGGGTTCTACCCGGGTGAGGCCGCGCCGGACGTCCTTCTGTGCGTGATCGACGCCACCAACCTGCGCCTGCACCTRCGCTTCGYSCTGGAACTGCGCGAGCTGGGCAAGCCGATGATCATCGCCCTGAACATGGTCGACGCCGCGCAGCGCCGCGGCATCCAGATCGATGTGGCCGCGCTGGAGCGCGAGATCGGTGTGCCGGTGGTGGAAACCGTGGCGGTACGCAAGCAGGGCGCGCGTGCACTGGTGGAACGCCTGGATACGATGGTGCCGCACCTGGATGCGCCGCTGGCCGGCGTTGAGAGCGGCGTGGACTACCACGCGCAGGTGCGCGCGATCCTGGCCGCAGCCGTACGCATGCCGGCACGGACGGCGAAGATCGACGACACGCTGGACCGCTGGCTGCTGCATCCGGTGTTCGGCCTGATCACGCTGGTGGTGGTGATGTTCCTGATCTTCCAGGCGGTGTTCGCCTGGGCCACGCCGTTGATGGATGGCATCGAGGCCGGCTTTGCCTGGCTGGGTGAGCTGGCCGCCAGCGTGCTGCCGGCGGGTCCGCTGACCAGCCTGCTGACCGACGGCATCATCGCCGGCCTGGGCGGCGTGGTGGTGTTCCTGCCGCAGATCCTGATCCTGTTCGCCTTCATCCTGGCGCTGGAAGAGTCCGGTTACCTGCCACGCGCCGCGTTCCTGCTGGACCGCATGATGGCGGCGGCCGGCCTGTCGGGGCGGTCGTTCATCCCGCTGCTGTCCAGCTTTGCCTGCGCGGTGCCGGGCATCATGGCCACCCGCAGCATCCAGGACCCGCGTGACCGCCTGGCCACGATCCTGGTGGCACCGCTGATGACCTGCTCGGCAAGGCTGCCGGTATATGCGCTGCTGATCGGTGCGTTCATACCGGCCGGCAGGATCGGCATCTTCAACCAGCAGGGCCTGGTGCTGTTCGGCCTGTACGTGGCCGGCATCCTCAGCGCGCTGGTGATGTCGTGGGTGATGAAGAAGTGGCGTCGCGACAAGAGCGAGCACCCGCTGATGCTGGAGCTGCCGTCGTACCGCATTCCGCATCCGCGCGACCTCGCCGTCGGCCTGTACGAGCGCGGCATGATCTTCCTCAAGCGTGTCGGCGGCATCATCCTGGCGCTGACCATCCTGCTGTGGTTCCTGCTGTCGTTCCCGGGCGCGCCCGCCGACGCGACGATGCCGGCCATCGACTACAGCTACGCCGGCCAGATCGGCCACGCGATGACCGCGATCTTCGCGCCGCTGGGCTTCAACTGGCAGATCTGCATCGCGCTGATCCCGGGCCTCGCTGCGCGCGAAGTAGCGGTGTCCTCGCTGGCGACGGTGTATGCGCTGTCGGCCGCCGATGATGATGCGGCGATCTCCGCACTGTCGCCGGTGGTGGCCGACGGCTGGTCGCTGGCTACCGGCCTGGCCCTGCTGGTGTGGTTCATCTACGCGCCGATGTGCATTTCGACGCTGGCCACCATCAAGCGCGAGACCAACTCGTGGAAGACGATGGGCTTCTCGGCGTTCTACCTGTTTGCTGCCGCCTATGTCGCGGCGCTGATCACCTACCAGGTGACCGTGGCGCTGGGAGGCGGCTGATGGATGCCGGCCTGCTGGTCCAGTACCTGATCATCGCGGTGGCCGTGCTGGTCAGTGCGTGGGTGGTGTTGAAGAAGCAGGCGCCCGGCACCGTGCGCAAGCTGCGCGGCGCGCTGGCACTGGCGCTGCTGAAGCCGGGCCGTGCGGCCTGGCTGCAGGCGCTGGGCCGGAAGATCGCGCCGCCGGCCACTGGCGGTGGCGGTGCGTGCGGCGGCTGCGACAGCTGCGGACCGACGCCGCCGAAGCAGCACTAGAGAGGCGTCTGGGCGCTGCCCTGGTGAGTGCGGACCTTCCCTGGTGGGTGCGGACCTTGGTCCGCACTGCCGATTGATCATCCACGCATGGCGTGGATCTACCCATCCCCAGCGCTGCCCTCCAGCGGTGTCGGAATTGATCATCCACGCAGGACTTGGATCTACGTTGCAGGCAGGGTGAGGCGACCGGTTCGCGGCGATGCCTCAACCTGCCCGGGTGCCAAGCTCCGCTGCCAGTGCCAACCAGCGTTCGCGCTGTTGCGGCGTGCTACTGCGCACCGGGCCCAGCCGGCTGACCCGCACCGGGCGGATGCCGCAGAACTCAAGGATGGTGGCACGGATCTGGGTGATGCCCGGATCGCGGTAGATCCAGCGGTAGTACCAGGGCGGCGTATCCAGCGTGGTGATGACCCGCGCGCTGCGCCCCGCCAGCAGCCGGTCCCACCACACCGAATCGCGACGGTAGCGGAAGGCGAAGCCCGGCAGCAGCACGCGATCGAAGAAGCCCTTCAGCAGTGCCGGCATCGCGCCCCACCACGTCGGGTAGACCAGCACCAGGTGGTCGCAGGCCTGGATCGCGTCTGCTGCATCCTGCAGGTCGGTTTCCAACGGCTGTATCTGGCGATAACCGTGGCGCAGCACCGGGTCGAACTGAAGGTCGCCCAGGGCGATCATGTGCACGCGGTGGCCGGCGTTGCGGGCGGCGGTCGCGTAGCGCTGGGCGAGGGCGCCGCACAGGCTGTCGCGGTCGGGATGGCCAAGCAGGATCAGGATGGAACGGGACACGGCAGTCTCGGAGGCTGGAAGGCGACCGACGTTGCGCTATGCCCCAAGGGCAGAGTCAAACCCCGCCAGGGCAGCCAGCGGGAACCAGCACGCAGGTGCCATCGCCCTGCTGCAGCCATTGCCGCAGCTCGTCACCCACCTGCTGCAGTTCGACCTCGACGCGGGCAAGCCGCTCGCGCTCGGCGGCAATCGCAGTGCGCTGGCGTTCCAGCAGGGCGAGCACGGCTGGCCAGTCCAGCTGGCCGTCGCCACGCTGCAGGCGGGTGATGGCGGCCAAGCCGATGCCCAGCCCCAGTGCCTGCCGGATCAGCTGCACCCAGGCCACGTCCTGCTCGCTGTAGTCGCGATAGCGGTTCAGGCGCGGCACTGGCGGCAGCAGGCCGCGTGCCTCGTACAGGCGGATGGCCTTGGCGCTGGCGCCGGTACGGCGGGCGACTTCGGAAATGCGCACCGTTTCAGCCCTGCATCCGCGCAGGCGGCATGATGGCTTCAGCGCTTGGCGCGGGCGGTTTGCAAAGGTGCATGAGGTGCGGGCCAGCGCTTGAAGGGGCACGCAGCGTAGCAGCGACAGTGCTTGCCGGACCATGCGTGCTGCCGCTAGCCTGCGTGCATGAACCAGACTCCCCTGCGATTGCTTATTCACGGCGCCTCCGGGCGCATGGGCCAGGCCCTGTTGCGGCTGGCCGCCGAACATCCTGATTCCCTGCAGATCGTCGCTGCGGTGACCGGCCGCGCGCCGGCGCAGCGGGTGATCGACGGCGTGCCGTTCTTCGCGGCCAGCGAGTTGCCGGGGGCGCCGGTGTTCGATGTGGCGATCGACTTCAGCCTGCCCGAGGGCTTCGATGCGCTGCTGGCACTGTGCGTGGAGCGCGGTGCAGGACTGGTATCGGGCACCACCGGTATTTCCAGTGTGCAGCGCCAGGCACTGGAAGCAGCGGCGGCGAAGATCCCGCTGGTGTGGGCGTCGAACTTCAGCCTGGGCGTGGCGGTGCTCGATGAGCTGGTGGAACGTGCAGCGCAGGCGCTGGCCGGCTGGAACTGCGACATCGTCGAATCGCACCATACGCAGAAGAAGGACGCTCCCTCGGGCACGGCGTTGACCCTGGGTGCCGCGGCGCAGCGGGGCGGAGCCGAGCCGCAGTACGCCAGCCTGCGCGCCGGAGACATCGTCGGCGAGCATCTGGTGCAGTTCACCGGCCTGGGCGAGCGCATCGAGCTGGTGCACCGGGCCACCAACCGCGACATCTTTGCCCGCGGGGCGCTGTTTGCCGCTCGCCAGCTGCAGGGCCGGGCGGCTGGCAGGGCTGGCCCGGGCGCTACCCTTGGGTGCCTGCATACGGCCCCGGATTGAAATGAATGCGCAATCGCCTGTTCATGAATGGCGATAACCGCTGGCGCGAGCGCCCCGGCACCGCTACAATTCGCACTCGCCGAATCACGAAAGCCGGACCGGTCCCAGACCGTACGTCCGCGCTTTTTTGCAACCGGATTTCCGTGAGCGCAGGCGTGACTTCGGCACCCCCTCGGTAGCCAAAGTGAGAATTCCGTGACCCAAGCCGCAATCCTCGTCCTCGAAGACGGCACCGTATTCGAGGGCGAATCCGTAGGCGCGCCCGGCCTGTCCGTCGGTGAAGTGGTGTTCAACACCGCCATGACCGGCTACCAGGAAGTGTTGACCGACCCGTCCTACGCCCGGCAGATGGTCACGCTGACCTATCCGCACATTGGCAACACCGGCATGACCGACCAGGACGATGAAGCGTCCAAGGTGTGGTCGGCCGGCCTGATCGTGCGCGACGTACCGCGCCGCCCGAGCAGCTGGCGCAGCCAGGTGTCGCTGCAGGACTGGCTGATCCAGCGTGGCGTGGTCGCCATCGCTGGCATCGACACCCGCAAGCTGACCCGCATCCTGCGCGAGAAGGGCGCCCAGAACGGCGCGCTGATGGCCGGCGACGGCATCGATGCGGAAAAGGCACTGGAAGCGGCCCGCAAGTTCCCGGGCCTGAAGGGCATGGATCTGGCCAAGGTCGTGACTACCGACAAGACCTACGTCTGGACCGAGGGCCAGCTGGACCTGGACGCCAACGCCTTCGTCAGCGTGCCGGCCCAGTACAAGGTCGTGGCGTACGACTTCGGCGTGAAGACCAACATCCTGCGCATGCTGGCCGAGCGCGGCTGCGAGGTCACCGTGGTGCCGGCGCAGACCCCGGCCGCTGAAGTGCTGGCGCTGAAGCCGGACGGCGTGTTCCTGTCCAACGGCCCSGGYGACCCSGARCCKTGCGACTACGCGATCGCCGCGATCAAGACCTTCATCGACGTGAAGATCCCGACCTTCGGCATCTGCCTGGGCCATCAGCTGCTGGGCCTGGCCTCGGGCGCGAAGACGATCAAGATGGGCCATGGCCACCACGGCGCGAACCATCCGGTGCAGGACCTGGACAGCGGCCGGGTGATGATCACCTCGCAGAACCACGGCTTCGCGGTCGATGAAGCCAGTCTGCCGGCCACGCTGCGAGTGACCCACCGTTCGCTGTTCGACGGCACCAACCAGGGCATCGCCCGCACCGATGTGCCGGCGTTCTCGTTCCAGGGCCACCCGGAAGCCTCGCCGGGCCCGCATGACGTCGGTCCGCTGTTCGATCGTTTCGTGACCCTGATGGCCGAGGCGAAGGCTTGATGCGCAGCGCCGCTCTGCTGCTGTCGCTGTGCTGCGCCGCGGGTGCGGCACAGGCTGCGCCGGCGTCCGCTGCGGACATGGACGCGCTGCTGCACACGTTGAAGAAGGACTCGGTCGGTGCGTCGTCGGCGGCGATGATGGTCGAGGAGGTGCCAACGCTCAAAGCGCTGGCCGAAAGCGATCGCCAATGCGCCCGCACCTCCATCCAGTCGTTCTTCTACGTTCATGCGCGCCAGTCGTTGATCAACAGCCTTGGCGAGGACGGTGACGTGATCGTCGCGGACTGGTCGCGCTTCCTGGCCACACCGTCCGGAAAGGGTTACCTGATCCTCACCGGCGCGCTCCCGGAGTCGGCAGCGGACGCGTCGGTCAACGTCAACGACGAGGCGTACGCCGCCGGATTCGACGCCTTTCTCGGCAGTACGTCCTTCAAGCGCCTGGATGCTGGTTTCGATGCAATGAGCGTCCCTGACGAATTTGCGGTGAAACTGAGCCAGGGATTGCAGGACCAGTGCGGGATTGCGCTGAAACCCGAAGAGATTTCCTGATCGACAGCGTGCGATCACTCCCCCTTGTCACGCTGTACTGACTTAGAGAAGAAAATGCCCAAGCGCACTGACCTCAAGACCATCCTCATCATCGGTGCCGGCCCGATCGTCATCGGCCAGGCCTGTGAGTTCGATTACTCCGGCGCCCAGGCCTGCAAGGCCCTGCGAGATGAGGGCTACCGCGTGGTGCTGGTCAACAGCAATCCGGCCACGATCATGACCGACCCGGAGATGGCCGACGCCGTCTACATCGAGCCGATCAACTGGCAGACCGTCGAGAAGATCATCGCCAAGGAGAAGCCCGACGCGCTGCTGCCGACGATGGGTGGCCAGACCGCGCTGAACTGCGCGCTGGACCTGGCCGACAACGGTGTGCTTGAGAAGTACAACGTCGAGCTGATCGGCGCCAAGCGCGAAGCGATCATGATGGCCGAAGACCGCGAGCTGTTCCGCGTGGCGATGAGCGAGATCGGCCTGGAGTGCCCGACCGCTGCCGTTGCCCATACCCTGGAC
>NZ_JBFTNR010000074.1:0-9162 GCF_056665995.1 Stenotrophomonas sp. 05L44_2 | reverse complement strand
GGGTACGAATCGCCGGGCTCTGCCCGGCGTTTTCGTTTTCGGGCGCCCGCGCGGGCGCGGCAGCCGAACTGCTTTTGATTTTTTCTGTTTTTCCGTGGCTGGCACTCGCGCCAGACCGTCGAAGGTCGGATGGGTGGGGCCCGCGAGGGTGTGAGCCGCATGGATGCGGCGACCAAGGCTACAGGGACGTACTTGCGCCGTCCCTCGCGGGCCCCACCCGTCCGACCCGGCCCTCGGGCCTCACTCTGCCAGCCACGAGGGGCCCCGCCGTTGGCCGCAGAACCGCTCCCGCATGACCGCAATGGCGTCACACGTTAAACTCCCGCCGTGAATACTCCTACCTACACCGCCCAGCAACTCGCCGATCAGTTCGGCCTGCAGGTCCATGGCGACCCAGGCACCGCCATCGATGGCGTGGCCACCCTCGCCCATGCCGGTGCCGGCCAGCTGACCTTCCTTGCCAATCCGCGCTACCGCGCCCAGCTGGCCGACAGCCAGGCCGGCATCGTGGTGCTGCGCGCCGAGGATGCCGACGCGGCTCCCGGCACCGCGCTGGTTGCCAAGGACCCCTACACCACCTTTGCCAAGATCGGCGCGCTGTTCGACATCGCCCCGACCCGCCCGCCCGGCATCCATCCCAGCGCAGTGATCGATCCGCAGGCGCAGGTCGCCGCCAGCGCCCACGTCGGTCCGTTCGTCACCATCGGCGCACGCAGCGTCATCGGCGAGAACTGCATCATCGGCGCCGGCAGCATCATCGGCGAAGACTGCACCCTCGACAGCGGCTGTGAACTGATCGCCCGCGTCACCCTGGTCACCCGCGTCAAGCTGGGCAAGCGCGTGCGCATCCATCCCGGCGCCGTGCTGGGCGCCGATGGCTTCGGCCTGGCCATGGACGCTGGCAAATGGATCAAGGTGCCGCAGCTTGGCGGCGTGCGCATCGGCGACGACTGCGAGATCGGCGCCAACACCTGTGTCGACCGTGGCGCGCTGGAAGACACCGTGCTGGCCGAGGACGTCCGCCTGGACAACCTGGTACAGATCGCACACAACGTGCAGATCGGCGCCCACTCGGCCATCGCCGGCTGCACCGGCATTGCCGGCAGCGCCAAGATCGGCCGTTACTGCCTGCTCGGCGGCGCCGTTGGCGTCGTCGGTCATCTTGAAATCTGCGACAAGGTCGTGATCACCGGCAAATCGGTGGTCCGCAACTCCATCACCGAGCCGGGCGAGTATTCCTCCGGCACGCCCCTGACCGACAACCGCACGTGGCGCAAGAATGCCGCGCGCTTCAAGCAGCTCGATGCCCTGGCCCGTCGCATCCTGTCTGTGAGCAAGGAGAAAGAATGAGCCACACCCAGACCCTGCCGGACATGGCGCAGATCCAGACGCTGCTTCCGCACCGCTACCCGTTCCTGCTGGTGGACAAGGTGGTGTCGATCGACTACGAGAAGCGCACGATCGTCGCGACCAAGAACGTCAGCATCAACGAGCCGTTCTTCCAGGGCCACTTCCCGGGCCAGCCGATCATGCCCGGCGTGCTGATCATCGAAGCCATGGCCCAGGCCGGCGGCGTGCTGACCCAGTTGACGCTGGGCCGCGATGCGCAGTCCAAGCTGTTCTACATGGTCAAGGTCGACAAGGCCCGCTTCACCAAGCAGGTGGTGCCCGGTGACGTGCTGGAGATGCACGTGGAGATCAAGCGCGTGATCCGCAACATGGCSGTGTACGACTGCGTGGCCAAGGTCGACGGCGARGTSGTCGCCTGCGCCGARGTGCTGTGCGCCGGCACCCGCGAATGACCCTGGCTGGAGGTCCGAGATGAGCGACAACGCCCCCCTGATCCATCCCACTGCCGTGATCGATCCGTCGGCGCGCCTGGCCGACGATGTCCGCGTGGGCGCGTTCACGATCATCGGGCCGGACGTCGAGATCGGTGCCGGCACCGAGGTCGGTCCGCACTGCAGCATCCATGGCCCGACCCGGATCGGCCGCGACAACCGTTTCATCGGCCATGTCGCGGTCGGCGGCGAACCGCAGGACAAGAAGTACGGCGGTGAACGCACCGAACTGGTGATCGGCGACCGCAACGTGTTCCGCGAGTTCGTCACCCTCAACCGTGGCACTGGCGGCGGCGGTGGCATCACCACCATCGGCGATGACAACTGGATGCTGGCCTACACGCACGTGGCCCACGATTGCCACGTCGGCAACTTCTGCGTGTTCTCCAACAACACCACGCTGGCCGGGCACGTGACCGTGGGTGACTACGTGATCATCAGCGGCTTCGCCGGTGCGCACCAGTTCTGCCGCATCGGTGCACATGCCTTCCTCGGCATGGGCGCGCTGACCAATGGCGACGTCCCGCCGTTCACCATGGTCGGCACCGACTCGCTGGGCCGCCCGCGCGGCATCAACAGCGAGGGCCTGAAGCGTCGCGGCTTCGATCCCGAACGCATCACCGCCATCAAGCGTGCCTACCGCACGCTGTACGTGGCGGGCCTGCCGCTGGCCGAAGCCAAGGCACAGCTGGCCGAGCAGGCGCGCGACAGTGACGACGTCAAGTCGATGCTGGACTTCATCGAGCACACCGAGAGGCACCTGCTGCGATGAGCAGCGCGACCGGCCAGGCGCCGGCCGGCGCCGAGGTGATTTCGCTGGCCTCGATGGCCGGCAGCGTGCCTGCACACCGGGTGCTCAGCGAGCGCCCGTTGCGGATCGCCCTGGTCGCCGGCGAAGCCTCAGGCGACCTGCTCGGCGCAGGCCTGGTGCGCGAACTGAAGGCCCGCTTCCCGCATGCCGAATTCGCCGGCATCGGCGGCGATGCCATGCGCAGCGCCGGCTGCCAGACTTGGCACGATGCCAGCGAATTGGCGGTGATGGGCCTGACCGAAGTCCTGCGCCATCTGCCGCGGCTGCTCAAGCTGCGTTCGGCCTTCCGCCAGCGTGCGCTGGAGTGGCAACCGGATGTGTTCATCGGCATCGACGCTCCGGACTTCAATCTGGGCATCGAACGCTGGCTGAAACAGCGTGGCGTGCGCACCGTGCACTACGTCAGCCCTTCGGTGTGGGCATGGCGCGAGAAGCGTGCCGAGAAGATCGGCAGCAGCGCCGACCTGGTGCTGTGCCTGTTCCCGATGGAACCGCCGATCTACGCCAAGCACGGCATCGACGCGCGCTTCGTCGGCCATCCGATGGCCGATGACATCCCGCTGCACGTCGACCGGGAAGCGGCCCGGATCGAGCTCGGCCTGCCCGCCTCGGCCAAGGTGCTGGCCGTGCTTCCCGGCAGCCGCCTGGGCGAGATATCCAAGCTCGGCGAAGCCTTCTTCGAGGCCGCCTGGCAGGTATCCGAGCGCATTCCAGGCCTGCACGTGGTGGTGCCGGCGGCCAACGCGGCCTGCCGGCGCCTGATCGAAGAGCAGCTGTCACGCTCGGCGCTGCCGGTGGCCTATTCGCATGTACTGGACGGCCAGGCACGCAACGCGATGATCGCCGCCGACGTGGTGGTGCTGGCCTCCGGTACCGCCACCCTGGAGGCGATGCTGGTGAAGCGTCCGATGGTGGTCGGCTACCGGGTCAACGAACTGACGTACCGCCTGGTGAAGGCGCTGGGGTTGATCAAGGTCGACCGCTTCGCCCTGCCCAACATCCTGGCCGGCCAGGACCTGGCGCCAGAGCTGATGCAGCACGACTGCACGCCGGAAAAACTGGCCGCCGCCATCCAGCAGTGGTTCGACCATCCGCAGCGGATCGCCGATCTGCAGGGCACCTACGCGCGCCTGCATGAACGCCTGCGCCGCAATGCATCGGCGCGCGCAGCCGATGCCGTTGGCGAGCTGCTGGTGCGCGGCCAGGAAAAGGCATGAGCCGCCGCCACGCCGCAGCCGCCAGCCTGGCCCTGTTCGATGGTGCCGCGGTGATCGACCCCGGCCACCGCATCGCCGGTGTCGACGAAGCCGGACGCGGACCGCTGGCCGGCCCCGTCGCGGTGGCAGCAGTGGTGTTCGATCCACAGCGGCCACGACTGAACGGCCTGGATGATTCCAAGCAGCTGACCGCGGCCCGCCGCGAGCAGCTGCATGACCGCATCCTCGACCGCGCCCTGGCCTGGCACGTGGTGCTGGTGGACGTGGAAGCCATCGATCGCCTGAACATCTATCAGGCCACGCTGCAGGGCATGCGCGATGTCGTCGCGGCGGTGGCCCACGTGGCCGGCTTCGCCCGCATCGACGGCAACGTGGTGCCCAAGGGGCTGATGCTGCCGGCGCAGGCGCTGGTCGGCGGCGATGGCATCGACCGCGCGATCATGGCGGCCTCGATCCTGGCCAAGGTCTCGCGCGACCGCTACATGCTGGACCTGCACGCACGCCACCCGCAGTACGGCTTCGACCAGCACAAGGGCTACGGCACCCCGGCGCATCTGGCCGCCCTGCGTGAACACGGCCCGTGCGCGGAGCACCGGCGCAGCTTCGCCCCGGTGCGCGAGTGCCTGGAGGCGCCGCCGGCTGGGGCGGCCGCCATCGCGATCGCCTGAACGTTCGCCGGGCATGGCCCTGCGCTACCACGGCAACATGAACGTCCCCGGTAGCGCCGTGCCATGCCCGGCGGCATTGGCGATATCGCGCACCGTCAAGTCCTTGTCGCAACCCCCTGCCCTCGCTACCCTGACCGGGCACTCCAGCGCTTCCCGACCCCGGCGACGATTCCCGCGTCTGCACCCGGGGCCTGCGCGCTCCAACCTGGTCCGGCATGTCCAACTCCCGCTTCGTACATCTCCACGTCCACACCGAGTTCTCGCTGGCGGACTCCACCATCCGCGTGCCGGCCAAGCCGGACCAGGCTGACCCGAAGAAGGCCAAGCAGGCCAACCTGCTGTCGCGCTCGGTCGAACTCGGCCTGCCTGCGCTGGCGGTGACCGACCTCAACAACCTGTTCGCCCTGGTCAAGTTCTACAAGGCCGCCGAAGGCGTGGGCATCAAGCCCATCGCCGGCGCCGACGTGATGATCGCCGAAGAAGGCCAGGACCCGTGGCGGATGACCCTGCTGTGCCGCGACCGCGAGGGCTACCTCAGCCTGTCGCGTCTGCTGACCCGGGCATGGATGGAAGGCCATCGCCCCGAGGGCGGCGTGGCGGTGCATCCGGACTGGCTGAAGGCCGGCAACGCCAACCTGTTCGCCCTGGCCGGCCGTGAGAGTCTGGCCGGGCGCCTGGCGCTGGATGGCAAGCACGATCTGGCCGAACAGCAGCTGGCCGACTGGCAGCGCGTGTTCGGCGACGGCCTGCACCTGGAGCTGACCCGCACCGGCCGCGATGGCGAAGAGAGCTTCAACCAGTTCGCGCTGATGGCCGCCGGCCAGCGTGGCCTGCCGGTGATCGCCAGCAACGACGTACGCTTCCTGTCACCGTCCGATTTCAGCGCGCACGAAGCCCGCGTGTGCATCTCCACCGGCCGCGTGCTGGATGACCCCAAGCGCCCACGCGAGTACAGCGACCAGCAGTACCTGAAGTCGGCCGAAGAGATGTGCGCGCTGTTCGCCGACATCCCCGATGCGATCGACAACACGCTGGCGCTGGCCGAGCGCTGCAACATCGAGATGCGCCTGGGCACCTACTTCCTGCCCGATTATCCGGTGCCCGACGAGGAGACGCTGGACAGCTGGATCCGCAGCGAGTCGCGCAAGGGCCTGGCCGCACGCCTGGAAAAGAATCCCATCGCGCCCGGCATGACCGCGCAGGATTACAGCGACCGCCTCGAGTTCGAGCTGGACACCATCATCAAGATGGGCTTCCCCGGCTACTTCCTGATCGTGGCCGACTTCATCCAGTGGGGCAAGGCGCAGGGCATTCCGATCGGCCCGGGCCGTGGTTCGGGTGCGGGTTCGCTGGTGGCGTGGGCACTGCAGATCACCGATCTGGACCCGCTGCCGTACAACCTGCTGTTCGAGCGCTTCCTCAACCCCGAACGCGTGTCGATGCCCGACTTCGACATCGATTTCTGCATGGACCGCCGCGACGAGGTCATCGACTACGTTGCGCGCAAATATGGCCGCGAGCGGGTCAGCCAGATCATCACCTACGGCACCATGGCAGCCAAGGCGGTGGTGCGCGACTCCGGCCGCGTGCTCGGCTTCCCCTACGGCCTGGTCGACGGCGTCGCCAAGCTGATCCCGAACATCCTCGGCATCTCGCTGAAGGATGCTATGGGTGAGGGCAAGGACAGCGAGATGGCTTCGCCCGAGCTGATCCAGCGCTAYCAGAGCGAGGACGACGTCCGCGACCTGATCGACCTGGCRCGRCAGCTGGAAGACCTGACCCGCAACGCCGGCAAGCACGCCGGTGGCGTGGTGATCGCGCCCGAGCCGTTGAGCGAGTTCTGCCCGCTGTTTGCCGAACACGATGAAGACGGCCGCGGCAAGAATCCGGTCACCCAGTTCGACAAGAACGACGTTGAAGAAGTCGGCCTGGTGAAGTTCGACTTCCTCGGCCTGCGCACGCTGACGATCATCGACTGGGCGGTGAAGGCGATCAACAAGCGCCATGAGCGCGCCGGCATTCCGCCGGTGGACATCACCCAGCTGCCGCTGGACGATGCGCCCACCTACAAGGACATCTTCGCCTCGGGCAATACCGGCGCGGTGTTCCAGTTCGAATCCTCGGGCATGCGCCGCCTGCTSAAGGACGCCAAGCCCGACCGYTTCGAAGACMTSATCGCGCTGGTGKCGCTGTACCGMCCSGGCCCGATGGACCTGATTCCCTCCTTCGTCGACCGCAAGCACGGGCGCGAAGACGTGGAGTATCCCGATCCGCGCACCGAGCGCATCCTGCGCGACACCTACGGCATCATGGTGTACCAGGAGCAGGTGATGCAGATGGCGCAGATCGTCGGCGGCTACTCGCTGGGCGGCGCCGACCTGCTGCGCCGTGCGATGGGCAAGAAGGTGCCGGCGGAAATGGCCAAGCACCGCGAGATCTTCCGCGAAGGTGCGGCCAAGGACGGCGTCGGCGAAGCCAAGGCCGAYGCGATCTTCGACCTGATGGAGAAGTTCGCCGGCTACGGCTTCAACAAGTCGCACGCCGCCGCCTACGCGCTGGTGAGTTACCAGACGGCCTGGCTCAAGCGCCATTACCCGGCCGAGTTCATGGCCGCGACGCTGTCTTCGGACATGGACAACACCGAAAAGGTAGTCGGCTTCCTGGACGAGGTGCGCAACCTCGGCCTGACCGTGCTGCCGCCGAAGGTGAACCAGTCCGCCTTCATGTTTGAAGCGTCTACGCCGGACACGATCCAGTACGGCCTGGGGGCGATCAAGGGCGTCGGCCAGGGTGCCTGCGAAGCGGTGGTGGAGGAACGCCTTCGCGGCGGCGACTACACCGATCTGCTCGATTTCTGCACCCGCATCGGTTCGGCCAAGCTCAACCGGCGCACGCTGGAAGCAATGATCAACTGCGGTGCGCTGGATGAGTTGGGCCACAACCGTGCCTCGCTGATGCTGCAGCTGCCGGAAGTGATCAAGGCCACCGAACAGATGGCGCGCGAGCGTGCGTCCGGCCAGAATTCGCTGTTCGGCGGCCCCGAGCCGGGCGTACAGGCCATCCACCTGGAGCTGCAGGAAACCGACGAATGGCCGTTGCTGCAGCGCCTCAACGGCGAGCGCGACACGCTGGGCTTCTACCTCAGCGGCCACCCGTTCGACCCGTGGCGCGATGACGTGCGCGATCTGGTCGGTACCGACCTCGGCTCGGTGGAAAAGATCTGGAGCGCCAACAGCAACAGTGGTGGCGGCGAGAAGCGCTGGCGTCCGGAAGTGCAGACCGTGCTTGCCGRCCAGGTGGTCGGCGTGCGCCGCAAGGGCGAGAGCCAGATCTTCATCCAGCTGGAAGATGGCCGTGGCCGCGTCGAATGCAGCGCGTTCTCCGATGCCATGGCCGAGTTCGGCCACCTGATGACCAAGGACCGTATCCTGGTGGTCAAGGGCGGCCTGCGCGAAGACGAATTCAATGGCGGCTTCGCACTGCGCATCCGCCAGTGCTGGGACTTCGACGAGGTCTGTGCGAACTACGCCACGCGCCTGTCGCTGCGGTTGGACCTGCGCCATCAGCGACCGGTGTGGGAGCGCATCGACGCCCTGCTCGACCGCCATCGCCCCGGCCGCACGCCCCTGCGCCTGGACCTGCTGCTGAAGGGCCCCGATGGCGGCATCGCCGGCATGCTCGATGTTTCCGGGCAGAGCGCGGTGCGCGTCGATTCCAAGCTGATGGAGGCGCTGCGCGCCGAACCAGCCGTGCGCACGCTGAAGGTGCGCTACAGCCCGCCATGGGCCAGCTGAGGCTGGCCCCACCCCGTTTCCGCTTTCCCGCTGCATACGTCAAGGACGATTGCCCGTAATGAAGAACCTGCTGTTGCCGATGATGGCCGCGCTCGCGCTGGCCGGCTGTTCCTCCAAGGTCGATTTCGAGATCGACAACCCGACCGATGCGCCGCTGGCGATCAGCATCGATGGCAAGGACCTGCCGGTGGCTGCGCACGCGTCGCGACCGATCAGCCTGGCTGCCGGTGAGCATCACCTGCATACCGACCGCCTGGGCGATGTGCGCWTCATCGTCTACGCCGACGGCCGCGGCGGCCTGATCAATCCCAGCCTCAGCGAGTACGTAACGGCGCGCGAGATCTATGTGACCGGCGAGGACAAGCTGAAGAACTTCGGCGTCAGCGGCCTGGGCATCGAGCTGGGCGGTGTCGAGTTCAAGGGACCGTTCGAAAAGCACCACGGCCTGTTCATCGACAAGACCTGGAACTTCGGCGTGCGCGAGCCGTTCCCCGAGGAGCAGGTGGTTGCGCACGTGGACTCGACCGGCGGCCGGATCAGCACCAAGATCTTCACCGCGCCGGAATTCATCACCTACATCGAGGCCAGCATGGGCGAACCCGGTGCCTACAAGCGCGAGCAGCCCGCCGGCTACGTGGCCCCGGCCTACACGCTGGAACCCGCGCCGGCGCTGCCCGCGCTGGACCCGGCCTTCGAGGCCCATGCCGGTCCGGTGCGCGACATCTATGCCCGCTGGCTGAAGGCCAGCACGGCCAGCGAGCAGAAGGCCCTGCGCAAGGAAGACTTCCAGGCGCAGATGGCCTTCACCCAGGCCACCATGACGCTCGGCGC
>NZ_JBFTNR010000073.1:0-9176 GCF_056665995.1 Stenotrophomonas sp. 05L44_2 | reverse complement strand
CTGCTGAACAACGAGCCCGTCCCCGCCGGGGCCACGCCGACCTCGGCGAGCGTTCCCGCAGCAGCCCCTGCGGCGAATCGAACGGTTCGGCGACGCCACCCGTAGAAGGTGCCGGTTCGATTGACGCCCTCGGCTACGTCCTGCTGGGTGTTGCTCGCCGCCACCTGGGCCACCAATGCGGTATCGGTGAAGGCCGGGGCCGTGTTCCCCGAGCCAACACGACAGAACGTGTAGACATAGGTGGAGCCAGTGGTACCGAAGAAGTCCAGCCCCGCATTCGTGATCAGGTTCGGGAACCAGTCGGCGGCAACGCGACGGGTGCCTGGGATCTCATCGCCATTTGCATCAACGCGATGGGCCTCGATCTTGAACCAGCCGGCATACCCTGAGTGGGCCGTCAGTACGTTTTCGCTCATGTCAGAGTGCCTCCTACGACACTGGAAGACAGCCCGACCGCCTCGGGCGCCATATTGGTGGTTATCAGTGTTTGCTTCAGCGTGCCGGCTTCAACGGCGGACAACAGCTGGACACCTTCTGGGCCCATGGCATAGGTCCGGAGAATGTCGCGCAGCGTGCCGGATTCCACGGCGCTGGCCAGCGCCAGACTCTCCGTGGTGCTGAAGGTCTGCAGCAGGCTGCGAAGGGTTCCGCTCTCCACCGCCGACGCCAACGCAACCGCCTCAGTCGGGACCTCGTAAGCATGGAAAATGTTCCGCAGCGTCGCGTCCACTACATCGGACGCAAGGCCTACGGCATCGATACCGCCGTCGACGGGATAGAGGCGGGTCGTCAGGTACTTGAAGAATCCATCGCTGCCGGTGCGGTCCTCAGTCAGCTCGGCCGTGTCACCGAGCGCGTCCGTGGCACGCACCGTCCAGAGGGCATCGCCACCGTTGGCGATCTCCCCCGTGACCAAACCGCTGCCATCCATCGACAGGCCGGCGGGCAACTCGCCATCCACGATCTCGATCTGATACGGGGGCAACCCCCCGGCGATGACGTAGGCGTAGTTGATCGTGTCGCCACAGCCGCTTGCGGGCAGCCGGCCGTACACGCCAAGCACCGGCGGCGGGTAATTCGGGAAGGCCAGCATGTACTGGCCGGCGCCAGGGTAGTAGGTCGCCAGCGGCGGCGTGTTGTTGCGGTCGGCGTACAGCATCGCCTGCTGTATCAACACATCGATGGGGGCGCCGATGTCGCCGGCGGCCAGGTTCTCGGCTGCGTTGGCGATGCCAACCGAGCGAACGCCCTGTTGCGAGAGGTAGACCAGATCGTTGGCCACCGGTGCAGCGGCCTTCTGCCAGATCGAGCCGATGCCATCCATCTGGTCCAGGATCGCCATCGATGCCGGATCCGGGTCCACCTGCCAGTTCTGGAAGCTGCTCGCATTGAGCGCGACCAGATTGGCGCGGTACTGCTGCAGCACCGCCATGTTGTTCGCGTTGGCCTGCTGCAAGCCGGTAGGCAGGTAGCCGGCATCATCGACCGTCGACCAGTCCAGAGGGTTGGCCGTGGCGCTGAAGCGCACGATGTCCTTGTCAGCAGCGAACACCTTGCTGGCGACGATGGCCACCACCTTGCTGTTCGGGCACTTTTCGTCCTCTACCCGGCGCGAGATCGCCTTCCAGTTGATCGTGCCGTCTTGGACCATCGCGCCGATTTCGGTCGGCCAGACGGGCTCAGTCGCCCCGCTCACGTAGCGAGGCGCAGCGGTCCAGGTCACGCGGCTGGTTGTGACCGCCTCCCAGATCACCTCGTTGTCGACCACCTGCTGGCCGAGGATGCCCGGCCACGCCGGCTCGCTGCTGCCCGAAGTCCCAGATTCGGTCTGGACGGCCTTGTAGACCAGGCCTTCTGGCAGTCCTGCAACCGCACCGGTGATGACCAGGTTGTCGCCGAAGATCTCGTGATCGTGGTCGGCTACCGAGGTCAGGTGAATCGCCGCCTTTGCGTAGGCCGCCGAAGCCGGCGCTGTGCTGGTAACCGTGGACGCATGCCAAGCGCCGCGCGATCCGCTATCGACCACGTTGCCCTTGTCGGTCTGCAGCAGGGTGTTCAGCGCGTCATACCAGCGGATTTCGGTCCAGCCGGCGGTTGCGCCTGCTACCGATGCGCCCTGGTCGATCATGGACGTTGCGGTCAGCGTTCCGCCAGGCGGTGCAACCAGCATCGTGTTGTTGAGCGCTACGCCATCGGGCTTGTCGCCCGGCAGCTGCACGCACTTGGGGCTTCCATAGCCGTGCGTGGTCGAAAGCGAGGCGTCGCCGGAGAACGTCCAGCCCACAGCCCCTTCTTCGAAGTAGCCGTTGGCGACCTGCGGATTGTTCGGCGCCGGCTGCGTGATCGGCTGCACTAGATCCCCGGGCAGGTAGAGCTTGCCGGCCTGCCAGAACGGTGCGGCCATTACTCAATCTCCCTGTTGAGGTTGCGCCATGGGCTGCTGCCACCGCCAACGCTTCCATAGCGCTCGGTCACGTCAGGCGGGAGCTGATTGCCCGACTGCTCGCCTGGAACCGGCGTGGGATTGGCCACATCGCTGTCTTCGAACACGGTTGCGCCCGGCGAAGTTGGCCAGGTCGGCTCGATCGCACCGGACCGCGGCGCAGGGCCGAACACGTCGGTGACCGTGTAGTAGTAGCCGTTGTCGACCGTGGGCACGACCTTGTCCCCGACAGCGCGCGCGATGTTGCGCACCCATACGGCGAACTGCTCGGTGCCGCTGTCCAGCTGGTAGGCGATGCCGTTCGGGTCAGTCGGAGTGACCAGCGCGCCGGGCAGATAGACCTTGCCCGGCTCCCACGTCGTGCCGCGCTGCAGCCAGTAGTGGAACACGTCGCCATTGACGAATTCGGGGACCACGTACAGGTAGCCGAGGTATGGCCCGGCGAAGTGGATTTCTTTGATCGGCAGATCGGCCGTGCTCGGGTGTTTCAGCACCTCGCACTCCACGCTGGGCGTGCTGGCCGGGATGGTCTGCGGCTCGTGACTGAAGACGATCAGCTTGCCGTCGTATGCGCACATTCCCTTGGTGGCGCCAGTCGGCAAGGTGGCCTTGTTCTTGGTGCCGGGGCGCGACCGCGAGACACCGGCCTGATCTACATAGCCGTTCACTAGATCGTAGAGCGTGCTCGGGTCCGCCCCGCCCTTCACCCGCAGACGGTTGATACCGCCCTTGGCCGCGTTGAGGGTGACGATACGGCCGGTCACGGGAACGGCACCTCAGGGCGCGGCGGGACATACACGCCCTGCCCCGTCGGCGGACCTGGGATGTACCGCGCCGTGGCATGCGTGCCGGCCACCAGGTTGGAGATCATCACCTCCAGCTGCTGGATGTAGGTCTGCGCGTCCGGCTGCCGATAGTGTTGCTTGCCGTTGGCCAGCGCCAGCAGGAACACGATCTCGCTGTCGATCGTGGTTTTGTCCGCGTCCTCGGTGAACCGGTTGAGGTCGAACTTGCCCTTGATGACCAGATTGCCCAGCGTCTCGTCGGGCGCCGGCCAGATCTCAATGCAGTTGCGGAATTCGTAGCGCTGCGGAAGGCCCGTCAGCTCGCTGGTGGTGTAGCTGCGCGGGTTGATGCCCTGGTGCATCTCGGCCCAGACGCCGTCGCGCTCGCGGCCTACCCATGTCACCTGCCGCGGGTCGAGCGTCGCCGGGCAGTTCTGCGGCCCGTTCTTCTCGTCGTTGTCGGGGTAGTCGTACAGGCGCTGGCCAGCCGTCAGCGGCCAGGAAAACCAGCGCTCGTTGCGGAACTCACCAGTGGGCCGGCGAAACAGCGCCTTCTGCGCGCTCTGCAGAAGATCGTTCAGCAGCTCCTTCATGCCCGGCGGCGGATTGTTCGCCTGCGCGGCGAAGCCCAGCCGGATCATCAGCCGCTTGCGCAGCTCTGCCAGCGTGGCATTGCCGTCGGTGCTGGAACAGGCGCACTGGATGCCGTCGGTGATGCTCATGGGAGCCCTCTTGTGGAGACGGGCCGGGTTTCCCCAGCCCGTCGGGTTACCGCGTGGTGCTGTCGATCAGCCGCCCAGGGTGCCGGCGCCAGCCTGCGCGGCGTCGTACAGCGCCTGCAGTTCGGCCTTCGGCGCGTTGCCCTTGTGCTCGATGCCCAGGCGGGTCAGCTCCTCGCGCAGCTCGGCATGCGTCAGCTCGGGCTGGTCGTCGTCGGCATCGTCCTCGTGCGCCGGACGGCTCAGGCTGGTGGCGGCAGTCGGGCGCGGCGGCAGACGGCTCTCAATCACAGCCTCGGACTGCTTGACGAAGGTGTCCTTGCCCAGATCCATCTTCAGCTCCGACGCCACGTCACGGGCACCGCGCGGGAAGACTTGGTCCACCACCGAGCGATACTTGTCGCTGTACTTCGTGTACAGGCGCTGCAGCTCTTGGGTGGCGTTGTTGGGCAGTTCGAACGCGAAGTAGTCGTCATCGACCACGACCACGTTGTCCTCGCCGTGGATCAGCTCCAGGATCGGCAGCTCGTGCTTCGGGAACGAGTCGGAGATCGTGACGTACTCGCTGCGCTGGATCGTCGCCTGGACTACCGGGACGATGATGGTGTCCTTGCTCATGTTCCCTCCTCGGGAATAGGTGAGCGGCCCCATGAAGAGGCCGCAAAAGGTCAGCCAGCCGCCATGTAGACGGTGCCTGCAGCGGACAACTTGATCCACTGCGGAAGGTTCTGGACCTCGGTCTGCCCGTTGGCAGCCAGAGTGGCCAGCGTGGTGTAGGTGCCGGTCTCGGTATCGGAGCCCTGCAACGTTGCCGCGGTGTCGGCGAAGTTCGAGAAGGTGGCGCTGCCGCCGCGCAGGAACGGGCTGTTGCCGGTCTTGAAGGCGGTGTTGGTGATCGGGGTGGACTTCATGGGGTTGGCTCCTGTAGCCGGATGGATTTCCCATGAGCGCCCGGCCGAAGCCGGGACACTCGGATCAGGCCAGGCCCGATCAGGCGATGGACAGCACGGCGTGCACGTTGCGCTTCTTCGCGGTCATGCCGTACTTGTTGGTCTGGGCGTAGTAGGTCACGTAGCGGTCCGGCAGCTTTTCCGGCTTGCGCTTCTTCATCCAGTGGCCCTTCAGCGGGCGGAACTTGATGAAGTTGCGGTTGAGCAGGTAGCAGCGCTTGGTCCACGGGTAGGTGATCGCGCCCAGGCGAGCGTCCAGCAGTTCGAAGGTCGGGTCCCAGATCAGCTCGATGCCCTTGTAGAACACGCGGGTGATCGAGGGGTCCATGCCGGTGCCGCCCTGCTGGTTGACGATGATCTGACGGTCAACCTTCGTGGTGGTCTCGTCCTTGTAGGCGTTGAGGAAGGCCTGGCCGCAGCGGATGTCGGTCGGCATGGCACCGCCGTAGCGGATACAGGCATCCCACATGGCATCCAGCGCGGCCACGATGCCACCAGAGGCGATGGCCATGCTGGCGTTGTTGCGCCAGTAGGTGCTGGTGCTGGCGTTGATGCCGCCGACGATGTCGCCGGTGCCCGGAGTGGTCGAAACGATGTGGTCCAGGCCAGGCACAGCCTTGGCCGACTGGGAGCCGTTCTGCAGGGTTTCCAGCGCCAGGCCTTCCTGCAGGCCATTTTTCATGGCGGTCCAGCTCGACTGCAGCAGGTTGACCAGCTGCTCCTTCTCGGAAGAGGAGGGGACGGCCACGCCGGCGTCATCGATGTTGATGCCGGCCGCGATCAGGCGGTCTTCATCGAACCAGAAGCCCTCGTGGTTGCTGTAGTACTGGAACTTGGCGAAGCGGTTCGGGTCGCGCTCGTTGTAGGTGACCTGGTCGGCACCGCTGTAGTTCTGGTAGTTGCTGTCGTTCGAGATGACCAGCTTCTCGTTGAAGATGCCGTTCCCGAAGTAGGACACCTCCTTGCTGCTGACGAACAGGTCCAGGGTGGTGTGAGCGATGTTGATCTGGTCGATCGGGTCGTTGGTCGCGTAGGACTCGAGCGAGTAGTTCGCGCCCTGCGCGATCTGCGCGGTGGTGAACGGCATGAGGGTGTCCTCGAAGGGGAATGGGGTTGTTGCGTTCCATCCACGTTCGAGGGGGGCGAGGCCTCTTACTGCCCTACCGGGCGCGACTCCGGCGTACTGCATGCGTGGCGCGGTTGTCAGCCGCAGGGCCAGATTGCCCGTGTTGCGGGATGCGTCAACGGATACAAGAAACCCCGCCGGAGCGGGGTCTTGTTGCAGCCGATCTGCAGCCGTGTCAGCCCTGGTTGGCCTGTTCGATGCCGTACTCCAGCGCGTCCAGCGGGCTCTTGAAGGCCGTCGGATCCATCGCCGGGCGCGGGCCGCTCGGGCGCATCGGGCCGGGGCGCGGGGTAGCTGGCTGGGCCGGTGCTGCCGGGGGCGCTGCTACTGCCACCGGTGCCTGGATGCGGGCATAGGCCAGCGCAGTCCGCTGCGCCCACTCGCTCGGGTGGAACTGCTCGCGGATCTGGCGAACAGCCTCACTCAGCTGCGGGCGCTTGGCCGCATAGCTGGGGTCCTCCTGCGCCATCTCGGCGTCGAATCGCTTCAGCCAATCGATCCCCCGCTGCTCGGCCTGCTCGGCGGCTTGCTGCGTTTCCTGCTGGTGGCGCTGGACGGTGCCCGTGTACTCGGCACGATCACGCTGGCCGGCGATTTCGATGGCGCGGGCGCGCGGCAGGTCGCCGGCTTCAACCTCGGCGGCAAGGTCCTTGTGATTCGCCAGCGGGTCATGCATGCCCGGAACCTCGCGGCCGAGCATCTTGGCAAGCGGCGCGATCTCCTTGGTGATCATGTCGAAGGCATCGGATGCAGCTTTCAGGTCCCCGCTGGCAGCCCTGGCGATCAGGCCGCCGTAATCCAGGAGCATCCCGTACTGGTCGGAGTTCATCCCCGTTTCCACGACCATCTGGACCATGTCCTCACCGACCTTGGACCGCTGGACGAGCTCGGGCAGCTTGCCCACGTCATCGATGCCGGCCGCCTTCAGCGCGTCGCGGATCGGGGCCAGTTCCTTGACCTCGCTGGCCAGCGTGCGGAAGCGCTCGGCGGTCTTGTCCTTCAGGCCCAGCGAGGCGATCTCCGCCTCGGTCTCTGCGTCCGGCTGGGGCTGCGCATCGGCAGCTGCAGGCGGCTGGCCATCGGCGGGCGGCGCGCCTTCCTGCGGCTGGGCCGGGGGCTGACCGTCAGCGGGCGGCGCAGCGTTCGGGTCGTCTGCCGGCGGCGTGCCAGCATCGGCCGGCGGCATCGTATCGGCCGGGGTCGGCTCGACGGCTGGTGCCTCCTCAGCATCAGCAGCGGCGATGCCTGCGTCCAGCGCAGACAGTGCATCGGTCGTCAGGTCGGTCGGGGTGGTGTCCGGCTCGGTCGCCGGGGTGTCTGCGTCGACGTTCATCAGTTACTCCAGGTTGCGAATACCCGCCAGATGGCGAGCGAGAGGGGGTGGTGGCGCATCAGAAGCTATCCGGCTTGGCCACGGCGCGGGTCAGCGCCATCAGGCCCTGCTGCAAATGGTTCTTGCCGATGGCGATCCAGCGATAGGGCTCTGCATCGCCAGTGCCATGCTCAGCGGTGATACGGACCTGGTTGTCTCCMAGCTTCTTGATCAGTTCGCCAAGTTCGACGCCCTTGGCCTTGATCTCGTTCATCAGGTCAATCTCGACCTGGTCCAGTTCGCGATAACCGGTGATCTTGCGGTGCTGGTTTTCCATGTGTTGCTCCTATCAGGCTTGGATGGGATCGGCGGCAGGCTCGCCGCCAGGAGGTGCTGCGGGAACGGGCGGCTGCTGGCCACCCTGCGGAGGCGGCGCACTGCCGGGCACGGCCTGAGCCGGGGCGGCCTGCTGGCTGCCGTCGTTCTGGGGAATGAGCTGGTCGATGTCGAAGCGCTCGCCGCTGCGCTCTGCGGTCAGACGCATCAGCTGCTCCAGCGAGTCGGCGATGCTGTCGGGCGAGGCGCCGCGCAGCTGGCCAATCTGGGTGATGCCGGTCTGCAGCAGCGGTAGCAGGTTGGCCCAAGACTGCCGCTCCAGCGCGGTGTTCGGCTTGCCCGACGAACCGGCGCGGATCTCGATGCGCACGAACTCGGCCAGGTCGTCCGGCCCCATGTACGGCGGCCAGAACGCGGTCGGCCCGGCGATGAAGCGCACGTCCTCGTCGCTCAGGTACACGCGGGCGATCTGGCAGGTGTATTCGGCCAGCTCGCTGAGCACCGATTCCATGTTGTCGCGCCGGCTGCTGCTGCGCGCCTGGAAGCCCTGCTGCTGGATGTCCGCCTCGGTGGCGGTCTTGGCCGTGTTGATCGAGCCAGTCAGCGCTTCCTGCACGCCCCAGATGCGCTCCAGTTCGGCGAGGATGCGCGTGCGGTCGTACAGCGATGGATCCATCTGCGCATAGGTGATCGGCACCAGCAGGGTGCGCAGGTCGGCGTTCGGCTGGGTCGCCTTGATGGCCACCATCTCGCCGGTATCGGCCTTCGCCAGCTTCTTGGCCTCCTCCTCATCCATCGCACCAGCGTGGAACGCTGTCTTCGGCTTGATGCGCCGGCGGTGCTCCGTCTCGGCCGAGCCGATGCGGTTGTACTCGTCCATCAACTTGGTCGAGCGGCTGACCAGGCTCTGCGGGTGGCGCTGGCCGTCCACCTCCGACGTGCAGATCACGAAATACGGGTAGAACCGGGTCGTGGCCGGCGGGTTGAACGCAGGCTTGACCCAGAACGGAACACCGGTGATCGCGGTCAGAACGGTGTTGCTCTCCGCATCCCAGATCTCGATGCGGCGCACAAAGCACCCGTTGGCGCCGCCGTCGGCATTGGCGGTGTAGGCGTCGGCCTCCTCAGCCGTGGCCGAGTCGCCGGTGAGGCCCACGCTCTCGTTCTTGCCCATGCAGGGCTTGCGCGGCGCATAGCGGGCTGCCTTGCGCAGGATGTTCTCGGCGTTGCCGTCCTTGTCGAACTGCGCGAGGTACGGGCCGTGCTCAGCCAGCGCATCCTCGTAGGATGGGTAGGAAATCTCGGCGTTCCAGGGCGCATCGACGTGATTGGCGATGGTGAAGCCCGGCGCCACCTGGAAGTTCTCTCCCGCCACGTTGTCGATCGCGTAGCCACGGGCCACGACGCGCTCGGCCCCATTCTGGATGGCGGCTAGCTGTCGCTCCAGATCGGCGACCTTGGCCTCCTCGTTGTTGCCGAATACGCCCTTGACCGTATCCCATGCC